>NZ_JBKYAR010000002.1:0-131817 GCF_047023275.1 Faecalibacillus sp.
TGTGTAAGGCAATGGATCAATTATTTCAAAGAATGAGAAACGAGGGAGAAAGTATAGGAATTGAAAAAGGTAAACTAAATACCTTAAAAGAACAACTTCAAATAAAGTTAGGAAATCTATCAAGTAATTTAGAAGAACAACTTACAAAAGCATCCCTCGATAAATTAGAAGCACTAACTGTTAATATATTTAATATTAATAGTGAAGATGATGTTTTAAAAATTATTCATTAATAAAAATAGGTTATAACGAATTAATCGCTATAACCTATTTTTTATGCTTCTTCAATTTCAGGTTTAATCATTTTCATTTGTTTCATGATTTTACGAATATGATATAAACTTTCAGCAATATTTAATCCATGATCACCGATTCTTTCAAAATCAGTTAAGATTTTTGTATAAATAATACTGTTTTCAGTTGAACATTTCTTTTCTTTTAAACGTATTAATTGATTAACAGTAAATTGATGTTGAGTTTTATCAATATTATCTTCCATCACATCTACTTTATCAACGATATTTTTAAATTCATCATAATCTAAAATAATCAATTCATCTAAAATATTATTACATAAACTTTCCATAATACTAATTTCTTTTAAAGCATCTTGAGAAAAATGGGTATCATCTTCTGCTAACTTTTGAGCTCTATTAGCAATATTGATTGCATGATCTCCGATTCTTTCTAAATCTGAAGAAAGTTTTAAGAATAATACAATTGTTTGAGAACCTTCTGTAGGAAACTCATTTGAAATAGCTGCAGTTGTAAAATCAATAATTTGTTGATTTAAATAATTAATATAGTTTTCATCTTTTAAAAGTCGTTCATATTTTTCTTGATCAAAATGATTTAAAAGTTCAAATGCTCTTTTAACATTATGATTCGCTACATTTAACATATGTTGAGTTTCATTAAATAATTGAGTATTAGCGATAGCACTTGTTCCAATATGAAAATCATTTTCAAAAATACTGAAATCTAAATATTTAAGAGACATATGTTCACTTTCTTCTTTATCTTCAGGTAAAATCTTAATTGCTAGATCAACCAATTTAGTCCCAATTGGAAGTAATAATAAAGTTGTTGCTACATTAAAAATCGTATGTACATTGGCAATTTGAGCAGCCACATTATTAGGTGTAATACTTTGTACTAAATCTGCAAATGGGAACAATAAACTAATCGTTACAAAAATAACAGTCCCTATAATATTGAAAGATAAATGAATAATTGTTGTTCTTTTAGCATTTTTACTTGTTCCAATAGAAGCAAGAACAGAAGTAATACAAGTCCCAATATTTTGACCAAATAATACATAAATAGATGATGATAAAGTCATAACACCACTTTTAGCTAAAGCTTGTAAAATACCGACAGACGCTGATGAACTTTGAATAAGCGCTGTAAATAAAGCTCCTACGATAATACCAATAAGTGGATTTTGGAATTTAGAAATCAATCCTACAAATTCAGGCATTGTTCTAAGTGGCACCATAGCCTTTGACATTGTTTCCATTCCAATAAATAAAATACCTAAACCACCAATAACAGTTCCAATAGCATCCAATTTCTTACTTTTAAAGAAAACAATCATCGCAACTCCAATAAAAGCAAATAACGGAGCAAGTGCAGTAATATTAATAGCAATCAATTGACCTGTAATTGTTGTCCCAATATTGGCCCCCATAATTACCCAAACAGCACTTGTTAAAGACATCAATCCAGAGTTAACAAATCCAACAACCATAACAGTTGTTGCTGAAGAAGATTGAATAACAGCTGTAACTAAAGCCCCAACTAAAACTCCTAAAATACGATTAGAAGTTAATTTTTCTAAAATAGATTTCATTTTATTTCCAGCAGCAAGCTCTAATCCATTAGACATCATGTTCATTCCATAAAGGAAAAGCGCTAAACCGCCTAACATAGAAAAAATATTCGACAGTTTCATATATATATCCCTCACAATCCGTAAGTAGATTAACACTTTCTTAATATGAAGTAAATAAACTTAACATTAACTTAACAAAAAAAGCTCCTAAGAGCTTTTTACCATATTCCAAGAAGATGTTGCATGAATAAACTCATACAAGCAATACATATCCAACAAATAAAACCTAAGATAATTGGTTTACCACCATTTTTAATTAATTTAACAACATTTGTATTTAAACCAATAGCCACCATTGCTAGAACAATAAAGAATTTACTTAATTCTTTAAAAGGTGTAAAGAAATCAGCAGAGACACCCATTTTAATAGCAGCTGTTGTAATAATAGAAGCTAATACAAAATAAATGATAAAAAATGGAAAAACTTTCTTTAAATTAACTTTTTGACCATCTTTATTCTTTCTTAACTTAAAAAAAGATAAAACCAAAGTAATCGGAATAATAGCGAGTGTTCGCGTAAGTTTAACAGTCACAGCTTTATCTAAAGTAGCACTTTGTAGATGGTACATTGAATCCCATGTAGAAGCTGCTGCTGTTACAGAAGATGTATCATTAATAGCAGTACCAGCAAAAATTCCAAAAGCTTCGCCACTTTTTGTAGAAAAACCTAACAGTGTTCCAAGCGTAGGGAATAATAAAGCAGCAATCATATTAAATAAAAAGATAACGGAAATACTTTGAGCTACTTCTTCATCACTTGCTTCAATAACAGGTGCTGTAGCTGCAATGGCTGAACCTCCACAAATAGAAGAACCAACACCAATTAAAGTAGAAATCTTACTTGGAATATGCATCATTTTATGTAATAGGTAAGCAACAATCAATGATGTAGAAATAGTAGCTAAAATGATTGGCAAAGATTGTTTTCCTGTTTGTAAAACAACCGATAAATTCATTCCAAATCCTAATAAGATAACAGCATATTGTAAGATTTTTTTGGATGTAAAAGTAATACCTGATTGTAATTCATTTTTATCTTTAATAAATAAAGTAATAATCATTCCAAGAATAATCCCAAAGACAGGACCACCAACAATAGGAAACTTCTTTCCTAAAAACCAACAAGGAATCGCAATGATTAAACATAATAAGATTCCTTTATAATTCTTTTTTAAATTCATAAACTTTCTCCCTTTTAAACAAAAGTAGTTTAGCATAAATAATAGTAAATAACTATAAACTCATAAATTAATTATTAAGAAAAATTAAGAATAATTTTTTCTCATAAGTTTGTACTTTAAAACACATTCATGTATCATAGATATGATGAGGGATGAATATGTTTAGTAAAATGGTTATTTTAATACCAGTTTATAATCCTAGGGAGAGGATTATAAACTATGTTAAAAAGTTAAAAGAAAAAAATTATGATATTATAGTAATTAATGATGGTTCTGATGAAAATTATCATGCTATTTTTGAAAAGATGGTTCATGATTGTAAAATTATTAATTATCCACATTTTAAAGGGAAAGGCTATGCTTTAAAAAAAGGATATCAGTATGTTAAAGAACATTTAAAGGATAGAGAGGGCATACTTGTTATTGAAAATGAATATGATTTAAAGTTAGTTGATCAAATGAGTCAATCAATTAATGAGGATACATCTAAATTTTATTTTGTACATCACCAAGGAAAAAGAATCATCTCGCAATTATTTTCACTCATTTATAATCAAAAATTTATCAATGTAGATAGTGAATTGTTTGGTTTTTCAATATCTTATTTAGATGAAATGTTAGAAGTTGATGAAAATTGTTATGAAGTACAGGCTTTAATAGATCAAGTTCAAAATCAACATCATATAGAAGAAATTAAAGTAAAAAAATTATCAAAAGAAGCGTTTCATCCAAAAAATAAGACCTACCAAATCATTTATGTTATCTTTTTACATCTTATTCGTTTTGTATCTTCGTCTATTATTAGTTCTATTATAGATGTTTTATTAGCTTGGATATTATTGGATGTTTTAAAATTATGGATGACGAGTGATTTTTGGCGTATTGCTCTTGCAAGTCTTATCGCTAGAGTCATTTCTACAATTGTTAATTATATAATTAATAAAAAATATGTTTTTAAAGGAAAGACAAACAGTAAACAAACGGCCATTCGTTTTTTGATTTTGACAATTATTATTACAATTTTATCAACTTTATTTGTTTATGTAGCATCAGTATTTAATATTATGTCAGAAAAACTTGCTAAACCTGTGGGAGATCTTTTATTATTTTTACTTAGTTATAGTGCACAAACTAAATGGGTGTTTCATAAAGAGTAATGTTAGAAAAAGAGGATAAAACGATGAGTTTTATCCTCTTTTTAAAAATATTTTAAATAAAAAACGTTGATAAAATCAAAGAAAATTAAGAAAATAATTAAATTTGAACTTCAAAGTATTTACATTTTATATTCTTCGTGTATAATACAAACCGTATTCAAGGAGGAAAGTAAAATGGATTTTGAAAAAGTAAAAGAGATCATTGTTGATTCATTAAGTTGTGATGAAAGTCAAGTTACAATGGAAGCAAATTTAAAAGATGATTTAGAAGCTGATTCTTTAGATGCTGTTGAATTAATTATGCAAATTGAAGAAGAATTTGAAGTAGAAATTCCAGATGAAGTTGCTTCTAACATGAAAACTGTTAAAGATATCGTAGATTATATTGAAGCAAACAAATAGTAAAGAAGTGTCGCTGAGGCGACTATATATTTTGTAATAAGCTTTGAACTTCAAAGCTTATTATTTTGCTAGATACTTTGAACTTCAAATAAAAGGAGAATACTATGAAATTAGATTTCATTAAACAAATTATGAGTGAATTTGATCAATCAAATGTCACTAAAATGAAAGTAGAAATAGATGATTTAAAAATAGAATTAGAAAAAGAAAGTGAAAAAGTTGAATATGTAAAACCATTAGAAAAAGAAAATAAAATGGTTGAAGAAGTTAAAACAAAAGAGCCTACAGGTACACCTGTAAAATCACCAATCGTAGGAGTATTTTATATTGCTAGTTCACCTGAAAGTGATCCTTATGTCAAAATAGGGAAAACAGTAAAAAAAGGAGAAACTGTTTGTATTATTGAAGCAATGAAGGTGATGAATGAAATTAAGGCACCATGTGATGGAACGGTTACATCAATTCTTGTAGAAAATGAAGCGCTTGTTGAATATGATCAAGCTTTAATGGTTATTGAAGAAAATGTTTAAAAAGATATTGATTGCTAATCGTGGTGAAATAGCCGTTAGAATTATTCGTTGTTGTAAAGAAATGGGAATTGAAGCCGTTGCTGTTTATTCTTCAGCAGATGCCACTTCTTTACATGTTCAATTAGCAGATGAAGCTTACTGTATTGGACCTGCTAAAAGTAGTGAGAGTTATTTAAATATGGAAAATATTTTATCAGTAGCTACTTTATCAGGATGTGATGCAATCCATCCTGGATTTGGTTATTTATCTGAAAATTCGACGTTTGCCAGACTCGTTGAAAAATGTGGCATGACTTTTATTGGTCCAAGTGGTGATGTGATTGATCAAATGGGAAATAAAAGCGTTGCTCGACAAATGATGATTGAAGCAGGAGTTCCCGTTGTTCCTGGAAGTGATGGCAGTATTGAATCTGTCAGTCAAGGAAAAGAAATTGCTAGAAAGATTGGTTATCCTGTTTTAATTAAAGCTTCTGCCGGTGGTGGTGGAAGAGGTATGAGAAAATGTTTTAAGGAAGAAGAATTTGAAAATGCTTATTTAACAGCTAAAGCGGAGGCAAAGGCTTGTTTTGGTGATGATGATATGTATATGGAAAAATTGATTTTAAATCCTAAACATATTGAGTTTCAAATTTTAGCTGATCATTTTGGTAATGTTATTCATTTAGGAGAAAGAGATTGTTCAATTCAAAGAAGAAACCAAAAGATGATGGAAGAATCTCCAAGTAAAGCTTTAAGTCAAGAGCTTCGAGAAAAGATGGGAAATGATGCTATCAAAGCAGCTAAAAAAGTAGGTTATTTTAATGCAGGAACGATTGAATTTGTTTTAGCACCTGATGGAAAATATTATTTTATTGAAATGAATACACGTATTCAAGTTGAACATCCAGTAACAGAAATGGTAACGGGGGTTGATTTGATTCGTGAACAAATTAGAATAGCTGCACATTTAAAATTGAATTATAAACAAAGTGATATTGAATTAAAGGGACATGCCCTTGAATGTCGTATTAATGCTGAAAATCCTCAAGAAGGTTTTAGACCTTCACCAGGTATTGTTAGCAGTTTACATATTCCAGGAGGTTTTGGGGTACGTATTGATACAACTTTATACCAAGGTTATCAAGTGTCTTCTCATTATGATTCAATGATTGCTAAGGTCATCGTTCATGGAAGAAATCGTATTGAAGCAATTCGTAAAATGCGTAGGGTTTTAAGTGAATTAGTGATTGATGGTATTGATACAAATCAAGAATTACAGTATTTGATTTTACATGAAAGTGATTATGTCAAAGGAAATTTTGATACAAGTTTTATTGAAAAACATTTAGATGAGTTGGTGAATGAAAGATGATGGAACAGCTATTTAAAGAAAGAAAAGAAAAACTTCTTTTATTTAAATCATTAAGAAAAAAAAGAGAAAATGAAAGAAAAGAAGTTCCTGAAGGACTTTATACAAAATGTCCAAAATGTAAAGAATTGATTCTTACAAGTAAACTTAAAAAAAATATGTCAGTTTGTCCTCATTGTGGAAATCATTTAAAGATTACTGCTTATGAAAGATTAGAAATGATTTATGATCAAGGAAAATATAAAGAACTCTATAAAAGTACACAAAGAGTAAATCCTTTAGAATTTCCTGGATATGATGAAAAATTAGAATTTTTACAACAAAAAACAGGTTTAAATGAAGCCGTTGTTGTAGCAAGTGGAAAAATAAATGGGACAAAAGTGATTACTTGTGTGATGGATTCACGTTTTTTAATGGGAAGTATGTCTTCTATTGTAGGTGATAAAATCACGAAAGCTATTGAACATGCAACCAAAAGAAAGTATCCACTCATTATTTTTACAGCTTCAGGAGGCGCTAGAATGCAAGAAGGAATTTTTTCCTTAATGCAAATGACAAAAACCTCCGCAGCTCTTGCTAGACATCATCAAGCAGGTTTACTTTATATTTCATATATTACCCATCCAACAACAGGAGGAGTAACAGCTTCATTTGCAAGTTTAGGAGATATTATTATTGGTGAACCTCAAGCATTAATTGGATTTGCAGGAAGACGTGTCATTGAAAGTACGCTTAAACAAAAATTACCGGAGAACTTCCAAACAACGGAGTTTATGGAAGAACAAGGATTTGTTGATTTAATTGTGAAACGTCAAGAAATGCGTTCAACACTTATTAGAATTTTAAAAATGCATGGTAAGGGGGCATAAGGGTGTCTTTAAGTCAAGTAGAAAAAGAAATTGAAAAGTTACAAAAAGAACTTCTTGATTGCAATCAAGAAAGAAAAAAAGAAATCAAAAGTCAAATCAAAAAACATGAAGAATATTATCAACATCTTTCACCTTATGATCATGTTTATCTTGCGAGAAAAAGTACACGATCAAATATTAAAGATTATATCAATCATCTCTTTGATGATTTTATTGAATTACATGGAGATCGTTTAGCAAAAGATGATGGTTCAATTGTTGGAGGTATTGGCTTATTTAATCAACAACCTGTAACAATTATTGGTCATTTAAAAGGAAGAACTTTAGAAGATAATTTAAAATGTAATTTTGGAATGTCTTCACCAGAAGGCTATCGAAAAGCTATGCGTTTAATGAAACAGGCAGAAAAATTTAAACGTCCTATTATTGCTTTTGTCGATACTCCAGGAGCTTATCCAGGAATGGAAGCAGAAATGCATGGAATTGGAGAAGCAATTGCTCGAAATCTTTTAGAGATGTCTCTTTTAAAAGTCCCTATTATTACTATTGTTATTGGTGAGGGAGGTTCTGGAGGAGCTTTGGCTTTAAGTGTAAGTGATCGTTTAGTCATGTTAGAAAATAGTGTTTATTCGATTTTATCTCCTGAAGGATTTGCTTCTATTTTATGGAAAGATCAAGAAGGAAAACGTGTTGAAGAAGCTGCAAGCTTAATGAAATTAACAGCTAAGGATCTTTATGAGCGTCATATTATTGATCATATCATAGATGAAGATTTAAAAGGGGCTACTGTTGAAAGCTATGAAGTTTATCGACAAATAAAAGAATATTTAAATACTAATCTTAAAGAATTACAAAAGTTATCAACATCTCAATTGATTAATAAGCGTTATGAAAAATATAGAAAGATAGGACAAGTATTTTAAAGGTGAAAAAGATGAATGGAATTGAAATTGTTTCTACAGGTTATGCCAAAATTGAAAAGACTTTAGATAATCAACAACTTGAACAAATGGTAGAAACATCTAATGAATGGATCGTTTCACGAACTGGTATTTTAAAAAGACATCTTTCAGATAAATCAAGTGCTTTTCTAGCTATTGAAGCTGCTAAAAAAGCAACTCAAAATCAAGATTTAAGTCAACTTGCTTTAATTATTGTAGCTACGATGACACCAGAAAATAATACGCCAAGTAATGCGTGTCTTGTACAAAAAGCTTTAGGTTTAAATCATCAATCAATGATGTGTTTTGATATCAATGTTGCTTGTAGTGGTTATGTTTATGCTTTAAAAGTTGCTCAAAGCTTGTTAGAGGAAAATCAATATGGACTTGTTATTGGAAGTGAACAATTAAGCTCTATTGTAGATTATCAAGATCGTAATACGTGTATTTTATTTGGAGATGGGGCAGCCGCTACGCTTATTAAAAAAAGTCAAAAGCTTTTTTATAGTTATTTAGATAGTGATGGAAATGAAGAAGTACTATTTTCTAAAAGAAACGATTATTTAAAAATGAAAGGTCAAGATGTTTTTAAATTTGCTATTAAAACAATTCCTTTAAGTATTGATCATGTCTTAAATCAAGCAAAAATGACGTTAAATGATATTGATTATGTGATTTGTCATCAAGCAAATGAAAGAATTATTAAACATGTTTATAAAAAATATCAATGTTCAAGTGAAAAGTTTTATATGAACTTACAAGAATATGGAAATACCTCAGCAGCGAGTATTCCATTAGCTTTAGCGAAGATGAATGAACAAGGATTACTTCAAAAAGGAATGAAAATCATTCTCGTTGGTTTTGGTGGAGGACTTACTTGGGGTGCAATTTTAATGGAATGGTAAGGAGAACAAAATGAAATTAAATGAGTTATTAAATATTAAATATCCTATTATTCAAGGAGGAATGGCCAATATTGCTACAGGTGCCTTTGCTGCGAGTGTTTCTAATGCAGGAGGGCTAGGTTTGATTGGAGCTGGAGGAATGAATGCTAAAATGTTAAAAGCAGAAATTCAAGCATGTAAAAAATTAACGAATCAACCTTTTGGTGTCAATATTATGTTACTCAATCCAGATGCCAAAGAAATGGCACAAATCGTTATTGATGAACATGTTCCAGTCGTGACAACTGGTGCTGGAAATCCAGGTGTATATATAAAAATGTGGAAAGAAGCAGGAATTAAAGTTTTACCTGTTGTTCCTAGTGTGGCTCTTGCTAAAAGATTAGAACGTGCAGGTGTGGATGGTTTAATTGTTGAAGGTTGTGAAGCAGGAGGACATATTGGTGAGGCAACGACTATGGCGCTTGTTCCTCAAGTTGTAAGCAATGTTTCTATTCCTGTTATTGCTGCAGGAGGAATTGCCAGTGGCATGCAAATGTTAGCGGCTTATGCTTTAGGTGCTTGTGGTGTACAAATTGGAACAGTTTTACTCGCAAGTAAAGAATGTCCAATTCATGAAAATTATAAACAAGCAATTTTAAAGGCAAAAGATACTTCGACAACTGTTACAGGAAGAATTAATGGAACACCAGTAAGAATCTTAAAAAATAAAATGGCAAAAGCTTATATTCAAAAAGAAAAAGCGGGAGCAGATATGATGGAACTTGAAAAATATACTCTAGGTTCATTAAGAAAAGCCGTTTTTGAGGGAAATGTTGATGATGGTTCATTGATGGCAGGACAAGTTGCAGGAATGATTCATGAAATTAAACCCGTTAAACAAATTTTAGAAGAAATGATGAGTGAGTTACAAGAAACTTATTCAAATTTGGAGATTTAAAATGTTAGAAATCAATCAAAAAAGCCTAACTGTTCCTTTAATTCAAGGAGGAATGGGTGTTGGTGTGTCTCTAGGAAATTTGGCAGGACATGTTGCTAAGTGTGGGGCGATGGGAGTTATTTCTACAGCGCATCCAGGATACAAGGAAGATGATTTTGAAAGTAATCATCGACAAGCAAATATTCGTGCTTTAAAAAAAGAAATTTTAAAAGCACAAAAGCTTTCTCAAGGAAAAGGTTTAGTAGCTATCAATGCGATGGTTGCTTTAAAAGATTATGATGAATTGATCAATGCAGCATTAGAGAGTAAAGTTGATGCTATTATTTCAGGAGCTGGGCTTCCTTTACGTTTACCAGAATTGGTAAAAGATCATGATGTTTTAATTGCTCCAATTGTTTCAAGTGGTAAAGCCTGTAAGGTAATCATAAAACATTGGCTCAAAAAGTATCAACGTACACCAGATTTTATTGTTATTGAAGGAAGTCAAGCAGGAGGACATTTAGGGTTTAAAAAAGAAGATTTAGAAAATCAAACATGCCAAAGTTTAGAAGAAATTTTTAAAGATGTTGAAGAAATTGTAGAAAATAATAAATTGAATATTCCTATTTTTGTAGCAGGAGGAATCAGTCAAAGAAGTGATGTTAAACATTTTTTTGATCTAGGGGTTGATGGTATTCAAGTAGCAACACGCTTTATTACAACGTATGAATGTGATGCTCATATCAAATATAAAGAGGCTTTTTTAAAAGCTCATCAAGAAGATATTGGTTTTGTTTCTTCTCCTGTTGGAATGCCTGGAAGAGCAATGCAAAATAGTTTTGTTAAAAAAACCAAGAAAGAAAAAATACCTGTTAAAAAATGTTATCAATGTTTAATTCCTTGTGATGTTAAAAATACACCTTATTGTATTTCAAGAGCTTTAATAGAAGCTGTTAAAGGAAATTTAGAAGATGGTCTTATTTTTACAGGAGCTTATGGTTATAGGCAAGATCATTTGATGCATGTTGATGAAGTGATTCATGAATTAATGGAGGATGACAAATGAAATTAGGAATTATTTATGCTGGTCAAGGAAGTCAAGTTGTGGGAATGGGAAAATCATTTTATCCTCGTGAAATCTTTGATCAAAATGAAGATTTAAAGGAATTATGTTTTAATGGGCCACTTGAAAACCTATCTTATACACCATATACCCAACCATGTATGGTGATGGTAGCCACAATTATTACAGATTTGTTAAAGGAACAAGGGATTGTTCCTGACTATACAGCTGGTCTTTCTTTAGGTGAATATTCGGCTTTATATTGTGCAGGGGTTTTTAAAAGACAACAAGTGATTGATCTTGCACGTTTTAGAGGAAAAGTCATGCAAGAAGCAGTATCAGAAATTGAAAGTGAAATGATTGCCGTTTTAGGAATGAAGGAAGATCTTTTACAAGATTTGTGTCATCAAGCGAGTTCATTAGGAGTTGTTTCTATTTCTAATTATAATTGCCCTGGTCAACTTGTTGTTGCTGGTGAAAAAAAGGCTGTGGAAAAAGTTAAAGAATTGGCTTTAGAAAATAAAGCAAGAAGAGTGATTTCTTTAAATACGAGTGGACCTTTTCATACGTCTTTATTAAAAGAAGCGTCAATTGCTTTAAAAGAAAGATTTAAAAAAGAAACTTTTCATGAAATGAAAATACCTGTTATTTTTAATACTTTAGGTCATGAAATCGAAGATCAATCAATACCAGAAATTTTAGAAAAACAAGTGATGTCACCTGTTTACTTTGAAAAAAGTATTCGCTATATGATAGATCAAGGTGTTGATACGATTATTGAAGTAGGGCCAGGAAAGGTATTAAGTGGTTTTGTTAGAAAGATAGATCGAAGTATTCAGCTTTATCAAATAGAAGATATGGAATCATTGAAACAAACAGTGAAAGCTTTGAAAGGAGAATAAAATGAGATTAGAAAATAAAATTGCTCTTGTTACAGGTGGAGGACAAGGTATTGGTAAAGAAATTGCTAAAACATTAGCTTTAAATGGTGCTTTTGTTTTAATTAATTATATAGATTTAGGGAATAATCAAGAAATTGCCCAAATGACAAAAAATGAAATTGAAAGTCTTGGAGGAAAATGTGAAATCTTATCTGCAAATGTAGCAAGTTATGATGAAACATTAGAGATGTTTAAAACAATTAAAAATGAATATGGAAGATTAGATATTTTAATTAATAATGCTGGAATTACAAAAGATGGTTTAATGTTACGCATGAAAGAAAATGATTTTGATGCAGTTATTGATGTAAATTTAAAAGGAACATGGAATTGTATGAAACATGCGACAAAATTAATGATGAAACAAAAATATGGACGTATTGTTTCCATGTCATCTGTTGTAGGCGTTATGGGAAATGCTGGACAAGTCAATTATGCAGCTAGTAAATCAGGAATTATTGGAATGACAATGTCTCTTGCTAGAGAAGTAGGAAGTCGAGGGATTACTGTAAATGCTGTAGCTCCGGGATTTATTCAAACAGCAATGACAGATGTTTTAAGTGATGATATTAAAGAACAAATGAAAAGTCAAATTCCTTTAGGAACATTTGGAAGTGTTCAAGATATTGCAAATGCTGTTGTTTTTCTAGCAAGTGATGAAGCAAAGTATATTACTGGACAAACATTGCATGTTGATGGTGGCATGGCTATGTAAAGGAGAAGTATATGAAAAGAAGAGTTGTCGTAACAGGAATAGGTGCTTTAACACCTATTGGAAATAATGTAAATGATACATGGGAAGGTATTTTAAATCATCAATGTGGGATTGATTTCATTCAATCATTTGATACTTCAAATATGAAGGTAAAAGTAGCAGGTGAATTAAAGAACTTGGAAGCTACTGAATATTTAGATAAAAAAGATGTTCGTAAAATGGATAAATTTATTCAATATGGACTGATTGCTGCTAAAGAAGCTATCAAAGATTCTAAATTAGAGATAGATTCTATAAATCATGATCGTTTTGGGGTAGTTGTATCAAGTGGTATTGGAGGATTAGGATCTATTGAAGAAAATCATCAACGTGGTTTAAAGAAAGGTTTTGATCGTGTTTCTCCATACTTTATTCCTATGACCATTGTTAATTTAGCAGCTGGTCAAATTGCCATTGCCTTTAAAGCACAAGGACTTGCTACATGTCCTGTAACAGCCTGTGCGGGGGGAACAAATGCTATTGGTGATGCCTTTAGAAATATTCGTGATGGTTATTTAGATGTAACCATTGCTGGAGGTTGTGAAGCAAGCATTACACCTCTTGGTATTGGTGGTTTTACATCAATGAAAGCTTTAAGTGAATCGCATGATCCAAAACGTGCTTCAATTCCTTTTGATAAAGAAAGAAATGGTTTTGTCATGGGCGAAGGAGCAGGAATGCTTGTTTTAGAAGAACTTGAACATGCTAAAGCAAGAGGGGCACATATTTATTGTGAAATGGTAGGTTATGGTGTTAGTTGTGATGCTTATCATATGACAGCTCCAGCTCCCGAAGGTATTGGAGGTGCTAAAGCCATGATCAATGCACTTCAAGATGCTTCTCTTGAAGCTAGTCAAATTGATTATATTAATGCTCATGGAACATCAACACCGATGAATGATAAGTTAGAAACGGCTGCAATCAAAAAAGCTTTTAAAAATCATGCTTATAAAGTGGCTGTATCTTCAACAAAAGGAAATACAGGTCATTGTTTAGGAGCTGCTGGTGGCATTGAAGGTGTCTTATGTGTTAAAGCAATTGAAGAAAGCTTTATTCCAGCAACTATTAATTATCAAAATTTTGATGAAGAATGCGATTTAGATATTGTCGCAAATCATGGGAGAAAACAAGCATTAAATTATGTAATGTCAAATTCATTAGGTTTTGGAGGGCATAATGCCTCAATTATTTTTAAGAAATATGGAGAAGAGTAATGGAACTTAATAGTAATCAAATACAAGAAATCAATCCTCATCGTTATCCTTTTGCTTTAGTAGATCGAATTACAGATTATAAACCAGGTGAGTATGCTAAAGGAATTAAATGTGTCAGTGTTAATGAAATGCATTTTTGTGGACATTTTCCAAGTCATCATGTCATGCCAGGCGTTTTGATCGTCGAAGCTTTGGCACAAGTAGGATGTATTGCCATTTTATCAAAAGAAGAAAATAAAGGGAAAATTGCTTTTTTTGGTGGTATTAAAAATTGTCGTTTTAAAGGACAAGTAACACCAGGGGATGTTTTGGAAATGGAATGTGTTCTTACTAAACAAAAAGGACCCGTAGGAATTGGTGAAGCTATTGCAAAAGTAAATGGTAAAGTTGTTTGCAAAGCCGAACTTACATTTGCAATTCAATAATCTTGAATTGCAATTTTTTTTATTTTATCATGATAAAGAGGTGACTTTATGAAACTAATAGAGCTAGAAGAAATCGATTCAACAAATGATTATTTAAAAAGAGAATATCAAAATTTACCTATGCAAGCATGCGTTACTGCCAAATATCAAACAAAAGGTAGAGGTAGAAATGGTCATGTTTGGAAAAGCCATGCAAATGAAAATTTGATTATGAGTTTTTTATTTAAAGATTTTCATAAAATAGAAGATGCTTGGAAAATGACACAATTAGCGACATGTTCTGTTGTTGGTTTACTTGATCGTCATCGTATAAAAGCAACTATCAAATGGCCCAATGATATTTATGTCTATGGAAAAAAGATTTGTGGTATTTTAGTAGAAACAATTTTAGATCCTGATTTAAAAGGTGTAATCGTAGGAATAGGTTTAAATGTCAATAATAATGAATATCAATCCATGAAACAAGTTACAGGGAAAACCTATAAGATTTCTAAGTTAGCTGTAGGTCTTAAAACCTTTATGTTGATTTATTATAATTTATATCAAACAAATCAGTTTCATAAGGTTTTAGAATATGCTAATAGTATTTCTTATTTAAAAGATAAGTGGGTAGAATATGGTGAGTATGGTGAAGTTTGTTTTCAAAAGCTATTAGATGATGGAGCTGTTTTATTTGTTGATCGACAAGGAAGAACTTATAAGCAGGTAGTTAATGAAATATCTTTACATGATACAAAGATATAGAGTAGAATAAGTAATAAAATTTTAGAATAGAAGGGAATAATATTGATGAAATATTATTTAATGAATAAAAATAAAGAGTTAATGATCTTACAACAAAATGATGACGATTTTCTTTTTGAAAATGATTTTATTTTATTAAATAAAGAAGCATTGCCATTTTCGATTTATCAAGATTTTAAAAAAAATAAAACACATAAAGAAATTATAAAAGGAATAAATGAGTGGTTTTCAACAAGAATTGTTCCAAATTATAGGGATAATAAAGATAGTATTTTTGAAGAATATCAAGTTCGAGATGGTTATGAATTAGCCAATAAACATTATGCATTGTCGTTATCCGATCAATATTGGCTAAAACCTTTAGATGAAAATATTTCTTGGGAAGATATTAATTATTTTGATCATGATTATGACGGCAAAGATTTTTTTGAAGCAACTTACGGAAAAGATAGTTTTAATACGCTTAATATAGAATCAACAAGTAAAAGTAAATATACAACTCCCAATAATACATTGGGTGGACAATTAAAAAAAGCATGGATTAAAGTTAATAATGAAAACTATCTTTTAAAAGGATCTGGTACACTTTATGCATTTGAGCCAATTAATGAAGTAATTGCCTCCAAAATATGTGAAATTATTAATGTTCCATATGTTAAGTATTCATTAAAAAAGATTCAAACAAAGCGACAACAAACACTTGTTTCTGTTTGTAAGTGTATGATAAATTCTTCTCAAGAAATAATACCAGCTTATCAAGTATTACAAGAAGAAAATCAACTTATGCATTCAAAAGATGATTTTTATGTTTATATTAAAATTCTTGAAGATCATGGAATTCAAAATGCTGATGAAAAAGTTCAAAAAATGTTGATGCTTGATTATATCATGTTAAATGAAGATCGTCATTTGAATAATTTTGGTATTATTCGTAATGTTGATACTTTAAAATGGGTAGATGTTTGTCCAATCTTTGACACAGGTAGAAGTAATAATTGTAATGTAACTGAAAAGTATTGGGATTTTAATGTAGGAGAAGTTAAATGTTTTACTAATTATTTAATATCAAGTGAAGAATTATTAGATTTATTTACCATTTCTCTTCAAGAAAAAACTTTTGAAAGATTAAAAGAGCTTGTTCAAGTTTACAATCAACTTTTAAAAGAAAATCAATCTTATATTCAGTTGTTCGATATTCAAATAGAAAAATTAACAGAAGGTTTTTCTAGAAGAATTGATATACTCTATCAAAAACTTATGGAAAAAAATTTAATAAAAAAATCAACCTCACGTTGATTTTAATAATGGTGCTGGAGATGGGATTTGAACCCACAGCCTACTGGTTACGAGTCAGTTGCTCTACCATTGGAGCTACTCCAGCATAGAAATAGAAGCAAAGCTTCTATTTTTTTTCAACTTTTGTTTCACAATAAAGACAACGATAAATACGTTTATCTTTATTTGCTAAATAGAAAACATGATCTAATCCTTGTTCTACTGATGTAATACAACGAGGATTTTTACATCTTTCTACATTAATGATTTTTTGAGGAAGTTGCAATTTTTTCTTTTCAACAAGCTTACCATCTTTAATAATACAGACAGTAATATTAGGATCTAAATATCCTAAAACATCAAAATCTAATGCAAATTCTTCATCTATTTTTAAAATATCTTTTTTACCCATTTTATTAGATTTAACGTTTTTAATAATAGCAACGCTACAATCTAATTTATCTAATCCTAATGCTTTATAAACTTCTAAAGATTTACCAGCAGTAATATGATCTAAAACAATTCCGTTTTTAATACTATCTATCTTCATTATCTTTCTACCTCATTTTCCAATCCTAACATTTTTAAAATAAGTGCCATACGCATAAAACGTCCGTTTTGAACTTGATCAAAATACTTAGCTCTTGGATCATCATCAACCTCAATAGCAATTTCATTAACACGAGGTAATGGGTGCATAACGATTAAATCAGATTTTGATTTTTCTAATTTCTTTAAATCTAAAATATATGTATCTTTTAAACGAATATAATCTTGTTCATTGAAGAATCTTTCTTTTTGAACACGTGTCATATAAAGAATATCTAAATCTTCAATAACTTCTTCAATTGTTTCAACTTCTCTATAATCTAAATTTTTAGCATCTAATAAATCATGTTTTAAATATTCAGGAATTTTAAGTTCAGGTGGTGCAATAAACACGAATTTAATATTTTTATAACGTGACATTGCTTTTGTAAGTGAATGAACTGTACGTCCAAATTTTAAATCCCCACAAAAACCAATTGTTAGATTATCTAATCTACCTTTTTCTCTATAAATTGTAAGTAAATCAGTTAATGTTTGCGTTGGATGGTTATGACCACCATCTCCTGCATTGATTAAAGGTACTGTACTTTTTCTTGTAGCAACAAGAGGGGCACCTTCTTTTGGATGACGCATTGCAATGATATCGCAATAGCTTGAAACAACACTAATAGTATCACTAACACTTTCACCTTTAGAAGCACTTGTATTGTTTGCACTTGAAAAGCCTAAAACACTTCCACCAAGTGATAACATAGCTGATTCAAAAGAAAGTCTTGTACGTGTACTTGGTTCAAAAAATAATGTGGCTAGAATTTTATGATGACAAACATCTTGATAACGCGTACGATCCTTAATGATATCATTAGCAATATCAATCAGTTCATCAATTTCTTCTACACTTAAATCCATTGGGTCAATTAAATATTTCATAATAGTCTCCTTTTTTTCCTTCAATATTATAGCACTCCTTATAAGGCTATTAAATATATTTTAAAAAAATACGGAAATTTCTTCCCGTATTATTTTTTACCATTAAAACAATATGTACAGATCTTATCACTATCAAGTCCAATAGCTTGAAGCATATCATCCAAACGATTAAAACGTAAAGAAGTAAAATTAAGTTCTTTACGGATTTCTTCTACCATTGCATTATATTCAGGAGTATCAGGATCACTATATGTTTCTAACATATTGATATCGTTTTCTCCTTCACGCTTTCTAATAACACGACGTGTAATTAAATCCATATCACTTGTACTTCTTGAAAAGTTTAAGTAAGGACATCCATACATAATTGGAGGACAAGCAGGTCTAATATGGACTGCTCTTGCTCCAGAGTTATATAAATATTCAGTTGTATCTCTTAGTTGTGTTCCACGAACAATTGAATCATCTATTAATAATAATGATTTTCCTTTAATCAAGCTGGCAATTGGAATTAATTTCATTTTTGCAATTAAATTACGATCCGCTTGAATTTGTGGCATAAATGAACGTGGCCACGTAGGTGTATATTTAATAAAAGGTCTTCCATATTGAATATGTGATTCATTTGAATAACCAATCGCATGAGCAATTCCACTATCAGGAACACCTGCTACAAGATCAATATCTTTAATATCATCTCTTTGAGCCATTAAACGACCACATTCATAACGCATTTCTTCAACATTACGTCCTTCATAACAACTTGTTGGATAACCATAGTATACCCATAAAAATGAACAAATTTTCATTTTATCATTGGCTTCTACAAGTGTTTTCACTTCTTCACTTGTCATAAAGCAAACTTCACCAGGTCCTAATTCTTTATATAAAGAATAGCCTAAATTGATATAAGCATGACTTTCAAACGAAGCACAGAATCCATTTTCACCCTTACCAATATTTAATGGAGTTCTTCCTAATTTATCACGTACTAAATATAAACCATCTTTTGTCATCAACATAAAAGAAATAGAACCTTTTACTTTCCTTAAAACATTGATGATTCCATCGACATAAGTATCCTTTTGATTAATCATTGCAGCAATCAATTCAGTTTGATTGACTTCTCCCCCAGACATCTCTAAAAAATGAGTATGCCCATTATCAAAAGCATCTTGAATCAATTCTTCCATGTTTGCGACTCTACCTACAGAAACAATTGCATAACTTCCTAAACGACAATTGATCAAAAGAGGTTGAGGTTCATTGTCTGAAATACAACCAATTCCCATTTTTCCAGACATTTCTTTAATATCATTTTCAAATTTAGTTCTAAATGGTGAATTTGAAATATTATGAATTGCACGATTAAAACCGTTTTCTCCATAAACAGCAATCCCACCTTTTTTTGTTCCTAAATGAGAATGATAATCAATACCAAAAAACAAATCAGTGACACAGTCTTTACGACTGACAACGCCAAACATACCGCCCATATGTAATTTTCTCCTTTTTCTTTTTTTCTCTAAATGCCAAAAATATGATAACATAAAATAAAATGAAGATAAAGGATGTAAAATAATGAGATTATATGTAGTAAGACATGGTCAAACAGGCTATAACATTGATAATAAAGTTTGTGGTATTTCAGATGTTGAACTCACTCCTTTAGGAAAACAACAAGCTAAAAAAGCACAGGAAGACTTACAATTTTTTAAAATAGATTATATTTTTTCTTCACCACTTCAAAGGGCTTTTGAAACTGCGCAAATCATTAATAAAGAACGTCAATTAGAAATTCAAGTGGATTCTAGAATACAAGAAATCAATTTTGGTAAATTTGAAGGAATTATTAATAATGAAGAATTTCAATATTATAAACAAAATTATGGATTACATTATCCAGGTGGAGAATCTTTATTTCAAGTCGTTCACCGTGTGTATAGTTTTTTAGAAGAACTTGAAAATAAATATCCTGATAAAAATATTTTAGTTGTTTGTCATGGGGGTATTGTTCGTGTCATTCATAGTTATTTTTATGGAATGACAAATGAAGAATTAATGACATGGCTACCCGAAAATTGTTGTATTCAGTGCTATGAAAAATAGTGACTTTGTATTGACTGAAAAGTGGAAAGTGTTATACTAATTATAGGAAAAAAGGAAAAGGAGAGTTAAATATGAACGTAGATAAAGATACTTGTATCGGATGCGGAGCATGTGCTGGTGTTTGTCCTGTAGAAGCTTTAGCATTTGATGACGAAGGAAAAATGGAATGTGACAAAGATACATGCATTGGATGTCAAGCATGTGTTGGAACTTGTCCAGTAGAAGCTATTTCAGCTGAATAATAAGATGAAGAAGATAGAAATATCTTCTTTTTATTTTTGCTTTATATGATAAAATAGCGTTGGAGGTTTTTTATGAAGACAACAATACATACTTTAAAAAAAGAATATAAAGATAATCAAACTTATTTAAATGAAAAACAAAAACTTTTTCAAAATTTAACTTATCATATGATTGAAAAAGAATTAAATCATAATGATATCGATATTCAATATACTGCTGTTATGGATTATTATAAACAATGTGAAGATATAGATGAAACAATTGCTTTCTTTGATGAAAAATATGACCAACAATTAGATCGACTTGGTGAAAAAGAAGAAATGTTTGATGATGATGCACTTGTTTTTTATATTGTAAAGGTTATTGAACATTTTGTAGATATTCATCAAATTCCTGATAAAAACTATATTGCTAGTGATCTATTAGAACTTATTCAAAAAGATCATGATTATCAAGATTTGCTTGAAAAAACAGAAAATATCATGAAACGTCTTATTAAAATGAAACACGAAAAAAATCAAGACTTACAAAATACTTTTAGTCCTTATGGAATTGATTTAGAACAATTTTTTACGCGTGTTTTCCAAGAATTTGATTATGTTGAACATCAGGTTTCTTTTCTAACAAAAATTTATTCACTTTTAAAACAACTTCAAAAAGAATATGCTCTTTCTTTAAGATATGTAGAAATTCGTATGGATGTTTTAAGTACATTAGTTAAATATACACAAGAAGATTTAGATGATGAAATAAAAGATATTTGTAAAGAATATCCTCAATTTAGATTTATGCTTTATTATAAAGTGATGACTTCTTTACAACAAATAGGAAATAATGATTTATTAAAAAAATATTATCAAGAAATTAATACTTGTATGCCTATGAATGAAGAACAAAAGGATTTATTAGAAGTGATTAAAGAGATTTTTGGATAAGAGGTATGAATATGAAAAAAGATTTATATTTAATGAGACATGGTCAAACTTTATTTAATGTAAGAAGAAAAATTCAAGGGTGGTGTGATTCACCACTTACTGAATTAGGTAAACAACAAGCTTTAAAAGCTAAAGAATACTTAAAGGATATTTCTTTTGATCATTATTATAGTAGTACTTCTGAAAGATGTTGTGACACAATTGAACTTATTATTGGAGATCAATATTATAAAAGACTTAAAGGTTTAAAAGAAAGAAACTTTGGGATGTTTGAAGGAGAAAGTGAAGATTTAAATCCACATTTTGACAACTTTCATTATAATGATTTATTTCCACACTATGGTGGGGAATATACTGAAGATGTCCAAAAAAGATTAAGAGAAACACTTACTGAAGTGATGGAAAAAGAAGATCATCAGACAGTTTTAGCAGTTTCCCATGCAGGAGCTTGTGTATCATTTTTATCAACTGTGACAGATCCTCAAGAAGTATTAAGTGGAGGATTAACAAACTGTTGTATTTTACATTTTACTTATGAAAATCATGATTTTAAATTTGTAGAAATCATTAGACCTTAATTATTAAAAAATATTGATTAAAACTAGATTTTTTTAATTAAATGAGTTAGAATATAGATGAGGAAAATAGTAGAGGTTGGCTACTTAATATAAACTTACTTTTCACTTGTCATAATATAAAAGAACATCGACCAACCAATAAAGAACAGGGAAACCTGTTTTTTATTTTAGGAGGAAATATGAAGATTTATTTTGATTTAGATGATACACTTTATCGTTTGTATGATCCTTTTTATAAAGCTTATCAAGAAGTATTTTTAAAGGAGATAGATATCTATCAATTATGGAAAAAAAGTAGAATTTATAACAATGAAATTTATCCCCAATATTTGAACAAACAAATTACTAAAGATGAACTAGCAATTTATAGATTAAAGGAAGCTTTTAAAGATTTTAATATAGATATTTCTAATCAACAAGCTTTAAAGTTTCAAAAAGTTTATGAATACCAACAAGCACATATTTCATTATCTTCTACAATGAAAGAAGTATTTACTTACTTAAAAGAAAAAAATATAACTTATGGCATTCTTACAAATGGGAAGGAACAAGCACAAATAAGTAAAATCAAATCTTTATTTGAAATCATAGATTTTCCTGTTATTGTTTCTGATAAAGTAGGTTATCAAAAACCACAAAAAGAAATTTTTGATTTAATTAAAGATGAAGAAACTTATTATGTAGGTGATGGTTATGAAATAGATATGATAGGAGCATCTCAAGCAGGAATTAAGACAATTTGGTATAATCATCAACATTTAAAGAAAGATGTTTCTTTTATAGATTATGTAGTTTATAGTGATGAAGAATTATTAAGTGTTATAAAGAAGCTTAATAATGATTGACATTGTATACAATGATATGTAGAATGAAATTAAATACAGTGAGTAGACATAGTAACAAATAATTAAAATATAGAGAGTCTTTGGTTGGTGGAAAAAGATTTGGCGTTATTTGTGAATACAGCTATGAGTAGAACGTTGAAATCAGTAGGCGTCTCCGGTTATCACCGTTATATGGTACAAGTATGATAGTACTTGATGAGGCTTAAAGAGTGATCTTTAGGTAAAATAAGGTGGTACCACGGGAATATAACTCGTCCTTTACAGGATGAGTTTTTTTGTTTATAAAGGAGGAAAAATAAAATGATTATTGTATTAAAACAAGAAGCTAAAAATGAAGATGTAACAAGAATTGAAAAAACAGTAGTAGAAAAAGGTTTACAAGTTCATGTCTCAAAAGGAGAAACTCAAACAATAATGGGACTTATTGGAGATACAACAAAAGTAGATCCAGAATCGATCGAAGTCGATCCAGCCGTAGAAAAGGTCATGCATGTATCAGAACCATATAAATTAGCTAATAGAGCTTTCCATCCAGAAGATTCAGTCATTGATGTTGGTGGCGTTAAAATTGGTGGTGGACATCTAGCAGTGATTGCAGGACCATGTTCAGTAGAAAGCAAGGAACAAGTCATTGAAATCGCTAAAGCAGCCAAAGCAGCAGGAGCAAATCTTTTAAGAGGTGGAGCATTCAAACCAAGAACATCACCATATGCCTTCCAAGGAATGGGATCAGCAGGATTAGATATTCTAGTAGCAGCTAAAGAAGCAACAGGACTACCAATCGTTTCAGAATTGATGGATGCAGAATACTTAGATGAATTCATTGAAAAAGTAGACTTGATTCAAATAGGAGCAAGAAACATGCAAAACTTTGATTTATTAAAGAAAGTAGGGAAAGCAACAAAGAAACCTATTTTGTTAAAAAGAGGATTGAGTGCAACATATCAAGAATGGATCATGTCAGCAGAATATATCATGGCAAGTGGAAATCCAAATGTCATCTTATGTGAAAGAGGAGTAAGAACATTTGAATCATATACAAGAAATACATTAGATTTACAAGCAATCCCAGTGATCAAAGAATTGACACACTTACCAATCATTATCGATCCAAGTCATGCCGGAGGAAAATGGTGGTTAGTGAATCCAATGGCAAAAGCAGCATTAGCAGCAGGATGTGATGGATTAATGATAGAAGTGCATAACAATCCAGAAAAAGCGTTATGTGATGGACCACAATCATTAAAACCAGCCAAATTCGAACAATTAATGAAAGAAATAAAACCAATTGCAGATGCAGTAGGTAAAGAAATATAAAAAGTACCACCATTGGTGGTACTAAGATATACGGTAATGACCGATAATATCATTTCTTTTTTCTAAAATATCTTCTTCATAAAAGCGTTGATGGGGATAAGCATGGTGAATCACAAAAGTGATTCCCTTTTTATTTCGATAATTAGAAATAATACCAATATGTTTTTTAAAAACAATAATATCGCCACCTTGCCACTTATCTAAATCATAAATATCGAGAGTTAAAGATAAGGCATGTCTTTTAAAATAAACATTTAAATTTCTTACACGTCGAAAATCAATATTTTTATCAGGATGTTCAACTTGATAACTTTGAGGATTTTCTCTAATATCTTGATCTACAAGAATTTGTAGATCATAACCAGCATTCAATAAACCAAATGCGACAACATCACTGCATACACCATAATGATCTGTTGGATAACCACCTTGATAATATTTACTTTTATATTGAGGTTTTGTTTCAATATATTTTCTAACGTTTTGTAAGATATCACTTTGATCATCAATACCATCATGATCTTGATCATTTTTACTTTTATAAGTTTCAATATTAAAATCTTTATTTGTATATTTTAGATGTGGTATTAAATTATTTTGATAAAGAAGATAAGTGATTAAAATGATAGGAACAAGTATTATAATGATTTTCTTCATTATTTACCACAACATTTTTTATATTTTTTACCACTTCCACATGGACAAGGATCATTACGACCTACTTTGATGACTTTTGTTGGTTTTCTTTTACCAAAATCATTTTGTTGTTTTTCAATTTGTGCATATTTTAAAGCTAAATCTTCTTCATTTATTGCTTTAAGAATTTCTACAACATGATGAATAATATTTTCTGTTTCAACATTATATTCAATAGATAGAGGTAGATGTTTTTGAATCATATTTTTTAATTCTTGAGGATGATTTTGTTTATAAAGACAAGTAAAATAAGCATCCATGATTTCATAATCATAAGGATAACGTTCAAGTAATTCTTGAAAATAAGAAATTCCTTTATCACTTTCTTGATGATAATAAGATAAAGCAAGGTTTTTATAAAAAGGGCAAAGATATTTATCGTCTTTAAAGAAACTGATAAAGTCTTGATGAAATTCTATACTTTCAGGATATTTCTTTTCTTGAATAAAAAGTTGACTTAATTGATTGAACTTTTCTTGAAGATGATAATTAAAACCGAAGAGTTGACCAAGTTCTAATAAACTAGGTTGGTTTTCAAGATACCCTTTAAATTCATTCCATAATTGATAAAGTTCTTTTAAATGATTTGTACTTTCTATTTTCTTTAATAATATTTCTTTTTCCATGAGGGTCACTCCTTTTTCTAATCATACCATAAAATGTCACATTTGGTAAAAACAAAACTATTGTGTATAATAGTTGTGGTGAGAAAATATGGATCAAAAACATAAATCAAATTTAATTATTACATGTTTATGCTTGATAATCGTGTTTGTTTCGTTAATTACGATGTATGATAATTATTCTTTTCATACTTATGGAACAAAAGTCTATTATGATTATTTTTTATCATTAGATCATCAAGGCAATACATTACAGGATTATGAATTGTATAAAGATCAATCTAATTATCATTGTGGAGATGGAACACTTGTTTTAGGTAAGCTTGATTCACTTGTAGATGGGCAAGATATTGAAGTGATTTTACAAATAAAATCAAAAAATAAAAAATATCAACTAAGCTATCCTTTAAAGTATTTAAATGGTGGTAGCTATGATTTAGAAAATAAAGAGGATTTAAAACAATTAAAAGATATTGATCAAGTCCGTTTATTAATTAAAGATGAAAATCAAAAAACAGTTTATCAACATGCTTTAAAATTAAAACAAGTACAAAAACTTTCATGTTCATCAAAAACATTTAAAGTAGAAAATGCTTGTGTAAGTGATGATTTTATGAGATTAGGTTATTTAACCTCTTCAGATCAAGCATTGTTAAAGAAATATCCTCATATTTCTTTAGAGTATCGTTATTTAAAAAGTAATAAATTAAATGAAAAAAATGATAAAAATTATATTGTGTTTAAAAAAATTACAGGGAAAACAAAAGAAATCGTTAATCAAAAAAATTATCAAACATATGATCATGATATTACTCAAGGATCATTAAAAAAGAAGAAGATAAGTGTTGTTATTATTTTATCAAAAGATCAAAGTGAAAAAAGTTATGTTTTTAAATTGAATTTTTCAAAGGAAAATGGTGGTTTTAATGAATAAAGAAAGATATTTAAAATTAAAAAAAGATTTTATTGTCTTATATCTTGCTAGAAATGGCATTATGACTTTTTTCATTACTCTTTGTGCTTTTGGAATAGATTTATCAAAGTATTATCAAATATCACTAACAGATACAATTCCTTATTTATTTGTTAATAATATTTTTACTTTTATGTATTTTTGTTTAGTATGGATTTTTAATTATTTATTATTTGAATTATTTAAAATCATCAGTGATTGGTATGACCAAACACATCATCAAACATTTAAGTTTATGTATCATGAACATAATTATTCTATTTCATGGGTGATGTATGTCTTGATGATTATTTTATTAGTGGTTATTCAAATAATCTCTTTACCAAAATTATTTCATTATGATGCTTATTTAATGTTTGGATTTATGGTTTTACGTTCACTTAAACAAATATATAAAAAGAGACTCTAAAAAGAGTCTACTTTAATAAATGACTAAGCTTGTCAAGTAATTCATCTTTTGAACTTAAAGAATTATAATAGGTTTCAAATAAAACCCCTAATCCTGGAAGAATAGTTTCTTCTTTAGAGGCAATACCACTTTCAATAATTTCTTTAAGCTCACTACTTGAACAATCATGTAGTCTAAAAAATATAGCTTGTCGAATATCCATTTTATCACTCCCTAAAAAGAGTGGACCAAAAAGGAGAAAATTATACATGATAGAAACCAAAACAATCATTTTAAATGAACAAGAAATTACGTATAAGATTCATTATAAAAAGATTAAGAATTGTTATTTAAGAGTAGAAAAAGGAGAAGTAGTAATTAGCTGTTCTCCTTTGTTTCCTCAAGGTGAAATAGAAAAATTAATGAGAAATCACCAAGAAGAAATACTTGAACAAATAAGAGGTTACGTGCCAAAATATAAATATCAAGATGGTGGCTATGTTTATTTGTTTAATCAGCAATATCAAATTGTTTTAAAAGATATGAATATAAAAAAATGTGCTATTCATGGACAACGAATCTATGTTTATTCTAAAAATATACAAGCAGTTATAGAACTTTTTTTAAAACAAGAATTAATGAAGTATTTAAAAGAAAAAATGAGTTTTTATTTAAGTACTAGCTTTCATCATGCTTTTCCTGAAATACAAATTAAAAAGATGAAAAGAAGATGGGGTGCTTGTTTTTATCAAAAAAATAAAGTGTGTTTTAATCTTGTTTTAGCACATGTGGATAAGAATTTGATAGATTATGTCATTGTGCATGAATTATGTCATTTTATTGAAGCTAATCATTCTAAAGCGTTTTATCAAGAAATAGAAAAAAGAATGCCAGATTATAAAGAAAGAGAAAGATTATTAAAGGATGTGGGAATATGATTACGTCAATGCAAAATAAGACTGTTAAAGAATTATTAAAATTGAAACAAAAGAAATATCGAAAAGATTATTATTTAGTGGAAACAAGACATTTAGTTGAAGAAGCTATCAAAGCAAAACAAACAGATTTAATTATTTCAACAGAACCAGTTGATTTAGGGGTAGAAAATTTAGTTGTTTCTAAGGAAATTATGGAAAAATTGGCTTTTACTAAAACACCTCAACCTATAATGGCAAGATGTTTTATTCAAAAGAATAAGAAATTAATAGATGGAAAAAGATATTTGATTTTGGATTATCTTCAAGATCCGGGGAATATTGGGACTCTTATTCGTACGGCACTTGCTTTTGGGATTGATCAAGTGATTTTATCAAATGAATGTGTAGATCTTTATAATGATAAATTATTAAGATCGATGCAGGGAGCACATTTTCATCTTTCATGTTTTTATGGTGATTTAAATGAAATTATACCTGTTTTAAAAGAAAAAGGAGTTTGTGTTGTAGGAAGTGCTTTAGAAAATGGAAAACCAATTCAACAAATTAAATGCCATGAAAAAATGGCTTATGTTTTAGGTAATGAAGGTAATGGGATGGAAAAAGAAATTATTGAAATTTGTGATCAAATTGCTTATATCCCAATTACAACCATTGAATCTTTAAATGTGGCAGTAGCAGGAAGTATTATGATGTATCATTTTCAAGGAGAATAAAAATGGATAAGATTTTATTTTTTGATATTGATGGCACTCTTGGAAAACATGGTGTCATTACAAAGTCTAATTTAAAGGCTCTTCATTTATTGAAAGAAAAAGGTTATAAAACATTTATTTGTACAGGAAGAGCTCCATTTTATGCAAGTCGTTTGTTTGGTGATTTAGTAAGTGGAATTATTAGTTGTAATGGACGTTATATTTTATATGAAGGAAAAAAACTTTATAGTAAGGCTTTTACACAAGAACAGTTAGCTTATTATACTGGTAAACTTGATCAAGGGAAACTTGGTGCAATGTTTGTTAGTGATAATAAAGCTTTAAAATATCATTTAGATAAAAAACAAGAAGTAAATTTAGAAAAGGAATATGGAATAGAGCATCTAGTAGATACTCTAGAAGGTGAGTTTTATACTTTTGATATGTTTTATCAAAATCAAGAACATTTTGAAACAATGGTTGAACTTTTTAAAAATGATTTAATTATTAATGATCATGGAGGAAGTGGCTCTTGTGATTGTTCAACAATTGAATTTGATAAAGGACATGCCATTGCTTATTTGTTAGATTATTTCCATATTGATAAAAATAATGCGTATGCTTTTGGTGATGGTTATAATGACCAAGCAATGTTTAGAGAAGTAGGACATGGTATTGCAATGGGAAACGCAGTAGATGTATTAAAAGAAAAAGCAACTTATGTGACTGATGATTTTGATCAAGAGGGAATAATCAAAGCATTGTATCACGAGGGGGTGCTTCATGAATGTACGTGTACGAAAAAATAAAATTGGATGAACATTTACCTATTAAAATATTAGATTTGTATTATGAAAGTAGTGAAGAAAATGTTGAAAAACATTGGCATAATAGTATAGAAATATTGGTTCCTATATTAGGTAAGGTAGAAATATGGGATAATGGACATATGATTAGAAGTCAAAATGTTGATGTTTATATTATTAATAGTAAAAATATTCATGGGATTTCTTTTGTAAGTGGGTATGAGGTTTATAAAGGATATGGCATTCAAATTAATTATGATTATATTAAAAGCATATTTCCTTTGATTGATCATTATGAATTTGTACAACCAGATGGAGAAGTTTCCCGGGAAATAGTACGAACAATCTATAGAATAGTCGATATTTATGATAATGATAAAGAGTATGGTCATATTGCGATTAAAGGTCTAACAGATATATTAATGTATGTACTTTTAAAAAAATTACTTGTAAGAAAAAAATATGTACTTCAAGAAAATGAAATAAATAATAATAAAATAGTGAAGATTGTTAATTATATTGATCAACATTATAAAGAGAACTTAAGTATACAAGTATTAGCTGATCATTTTTATGTTTCACAATCTTATTTATCAAGATATTTTAAACAAAATTTTGGAACAACAATTAAAGAATATATTGATAGTGTTAGATTGGAAAAAGCAATTAATGATATATTACATACTAATCTATCGATGACAGATATTGCTTATAATAATGGCTTTGCGAATCCTAAATCATTTAATAGAATTTTTAAAAGAATTTATAAAATGACACCTCATGAATATCGAAAGTTATTAAAATAGAGTTTATTTGTTCAAATAAAGACCTATTATAAAGAGTAATAAATGATATACTTTTTTTAGGGAGGAAATTCTAATGAAGAATACAAAAAGATTTTTGCTTTGTTTTGTGATGCTATTTTCACTTGCGATAGCGCCTGTCTATGCAGTAAATAGTAATCATGTACTTAATGGAACTTATTCTTTAATTGTAGATGAATATGATTGGGGAGTAGCAACACCAAGAGTAATTGTAAATGTTGATCAAGAAATAACGACAATTGATAAAGATGTTTTAAAGGTTGTAGAAACTAAAGAAAATGCTGAAGATTTTCAAAGAACAATTGTAGATGCTTATATTTCTGATCAAAATGGTCAAAAAGTAGAAGGTGCTTCAAAATATTTTACAATTGATTTAAAAGTAAGTCCAACAGAAGGGAGTCCTTTCATTTATAAAAGTTTTAATGAATGGGCAGATCCTTATTATTTAACAATTTCATTAAAAGAAAATAAAGAAATAATTGATGGTCAAAATGAATATGATACTTTAAATATTGATACAAATTATACATCTCGTTCTTTATCTGCGGGAGATCAATTTGATTATTCAGGTAGATATCAAGCAACAGATGGAACAAATTATAGTTTTGCTACATATTCACCAGCAAAAGATGATCATAAAAATGCTTTAGTTGTATGGTTAAATGGTGGAGGAGAAGGTGGTACAAATCCTCAAATAGCAGTATTGGGAAATAAAGTGACAGGTTTAATTAGTCCAGAAATTCAAGAAAAACTTGGTAATGCTTATGTTTTTGTTCCACAATGTCCAACGCTTTGGATGGATGGTTATGGTGATTTTGAATTTACTGAATCAGGATTAAAATTTACACCAAGACATACACCTTCAACATATGTAAAGAGTTTAATGGAATGTATTAAAGCGTATGTTGATAGTAATGATGATATTGATACAAGTCGTATTTATATTGGTGGATGTTCTAATGGTGGGTATATGACAATGCAAATGGTTTTATCGTATACTGATTATTTTGCTGCAGCTTTTCCAATTTGCACAGGTTTTGATGCTAGTGATTTAAGTGAAAAAGATGCTCAAAAACTTAAAGATTTTCCATTATTTATTACGTATTGTGAAAATGATGATACGTTAGATCCAAATCAATTTTCAAGACCACTTATTGAAAAATTAAAAGCCGCTAACGCTACTAATCTTCATGTCTTTTCACCAGATGATGTTCATGATACATCAGGACTTTATAATGGAGAAGATGGAAAACCATATCAATATTCAACACATTGGTCATGGATCTATGTGTTCAATGGAGAAGCCATTGAAGATGATACATCATTAGAATTATTTTCATGGTTATCAAAACAAAGCAAACAAGTAAAAAATGAAAATGTAGAAATAGCAGATAAGGTTGAAGATTCTCAAAAAACAACAGAAAAAACAGCTGTAAAAACAGGAGACAATAGTCCAATATTTACTTATATGTCATTATTAGCTGTTGCAAGCTGTGCTTATTTGCTTATTGCACATAAAGAATATGAATAATATTTAAGAGTCAAGGATTGAAAAATCTTTGACTTTTTTTTTGTAAAAAAATACATTTGGATAGAAAAAGACCGATTTTATGCATGTTTTTGACATGTATGTAAGCGCTTTATTTTATATAATGGTAGAAAAGGAGGGAATATGGATGTTTACAAAAAAGGTATTTATTAGTTCTTTAAGTATTATGTTTGCACTAAGTGGGATAAGTGTTGTACAAGCTCAAAATACTGGAGAACAAAAAACAAATTCAGATATTTCTGAACTATTAACGCTTGATGAAAATAATAGCGAATTTTTAAAAACGTTAATGAAAGATGGATATGCTGAATTAGGAAGGTACAAAGTCGAAAAAATCAAAGATAATGTTTATCATTGGGATGAAGGAACAAAGAAACTTCCTGGTGGAGCAACTGATGAAAATGGGGCAATGAATAATCCATCATCAATGTATTTTGTATTATCAGAAGATGGTGTTGTATTAGTTGACTTAGGAAATGGTTCCCAAAATGAAGAAGATATTCAAAACGCTAAAACAATTGTTGAATCTATGACAGGTGATAAACATTTATCAATTATCATTACACATAGTCATGGTGATCATACTGGTTTTGGTAGATCAAAAGAAGTTTTTAGTAATGTAACAGTAGACAATGTATATGTAAGTGATGCTGATTATGATGTTGCATTTGAAGCTATTTCTCAATTTGATGGCAAAATAACAAAAGTACATAGTGGTGAAACAGTTGATATTTATGGTGCACCTTATGAATTTAATGTTGTTAATGCACATACTGAAGGTTCATTAATGATTACTGATGAAACACATGAAGCATTATTTACAGGTGATACTTTCGGTAGTGGATTTATTTGGGCACTTTTTGAAACAAATGGTGGTAATCCACTTGCTGCATTAGATAAAGGATGTTCACTTGCTAGAAAGATTTTAAATAATAATCCATCTCTATCTATTTTAGCAGGTCATCGTTGGCAACAATTCTGGGAAGATAATGCGCAAAGACCAAATGAAATGTCAATTCAATATTTCAATGATATGGCTCAAGTTATTAGTGGTTTATTAGATGGTACAACTATTTCAAATAGTTATACAGCAGCATCTTGGGCACCAGATGCAGTTGAACTTTCAAGTAATGGTGCAAAAGCAAAAATCGATACATTACCTAAATATATTGAAGCTTATAAAAAAGCAGTTAATCAAATGCAAGAAGCTTATGTTTATAGTGGTAGTGATCAATTAAGTATTGAATCAGTAAATGCAGCTGCTGCACCTACATTTGTTGTTTATCCTGATGGTAATATGTCTGATGAAGAAGCAGAAAGATATATTGAAGCATCAGGTATTAAAGAAATTGTTAATCGTTCAGCAAGTAAAGTTTATGTAGCAAGACCAGCTAATGGTGTTGAATTTACAAGTGATGATGTTCAAGGATTTGAAGCAATCGTAGGTAAAATAGGTGTATCTAGTAACTTTAAATTAATTGGAATTGGTAATGGGGCTACATTCATTAATCAAAATTTAGCTTCTTATATGAACTTTGTTTCTGGTCTTGCATTAGTTAATCCAGAAAAAGGTATGGATGTTAATGTTTCAGTACCAACTTATTTAGTAACTGATAATGATGAAATTGTAAATACTTATGTAAAAGCAAATAGTGCAACTAAAACTGAAGATGGTTATTATGTAAATCCAGAAAGCCATTATGAAGTTGTTGCAGTTAATAAGGATACTGGTTTAGATGCAGTTTCTGCAACAAAAGATGCTTGGGAAAAAGTACTTAAGAAATTTGGTAGAATTGGAAATTATAGTGATGTTTATAAGGAAACAGCTACTTGGTATTCACGTCCTTTAATTTCAGGTAATAAAGAAGCTGATCAAGCAAGAAAATATCAATATTTTGATTCTGTAGATGCTATTGATAATATTGATCGTTATGTTAATACACAAGATTTAGATAATGATGGTATTGATTCATTATGGTATGAATATATTCCTGAACAATCAAAAGATGCTAAAGAAGGTAGTGTTCCTGCAGTTGTTTTATTCCATGGAAATACAAATGATCCAAGAACACAATATGATACATCTGGTTGGGCACAAATTGCTAGTGAAGAAGGCGTTATTCTTATTTGTCCTGAATGGCAAGGACACACTTATCAAGGATATACATATGATCCAATGACAGATGATTTAAATGCTACTGCAGATTCAGATGTTATTACAATGTTAAAACTTATTGAAGAAAAATATCCACAAATTGATCAATCAAGAGTTTATATTTCAGGATTATCAGCAGGAAGTATGAATACAACAAATGCTGGTTTATCTGATTCAAAATATTTTGCTGCAGCAGCAGGTCACTCAGGTCCATTTGGAGCAAGTGAATTAAATAAAAAAGCAGTTGCTGAAAATAAAGATAAATATGACATGCCTATTATCTACTTTACAGGTGATGGTGATGAATATTGTAAAGGTGCATTTGATACAACTGAATCAAATGGAGGATTACAAGTTGCACAACTTTATCAAGAATTAAATGATATGGAAGTAACACAACTTGAAGATGTTTTAGAAGCAGATGCTTATTTATATGGAGTTCCTTGGACAAAACGTTATACAATTGAACCTACAGCTGAAAATATTGCTAAAATTGATGTAGGAGCAATGGAAAATGCTAAAGGTGTAGAAATTAGCATGGCTCGTATTTATGGATGGGGACATTGGAACTATACTCCTGATGCTAAATTGATGTGGGAATTCATGAGTAAATATGCTCGTGATGTTAATACTGGTGAAACAATTCGTTTAGATAAACAAACACCAGAAACACCAACTAACCCAGATCAAAAACCATCAGATTCTAATGAACCAACAAAAACACCAGCTAAAAACGATACAGTGACTTCTACAACTACAAACGTTAAAACAGGTGATTCAACACAAGTAATGCCATTGGTTGTCTTTGCATGCTTGTCTGCATTGGCTTTTATCCTTGTAGTAAAAAAGAGTAAAAAAAATAATTAAATGATTTAAAAATGTTAAGGGGAATAAAAGTGGGATGAATGTTCATCCCACTTTTTATGCAAAAAATATTATAGATTATTTTTTAGATGATTTTTTCTTATAAACAACAATACCAATAATAACAACAACACTGACAATAAGGAGTGAAACATAAGGAGTAATATTTGTGTTATCTCCTGTTTTTACAGCTGTTGAAGATGTTTGTTTTACAGTTGTTTTGTTATTTGTATCATTTTTAACAGTTTCAGTTTTATCTGTTTTATCAGGATTTATTGGAGTTGGTGCTTCTAAAATATGAACAGGTACATAAACTGTTTTAAATGAACTCAATTCTTCTCCTTTAGAAAAACTAAAAACCATTTCAATTTGTTCGATCTGAGACCAATTAAATGTTTGATTATCAGGACTAATAAGTGTTTTTATATTTTTTAATTCGTTATTACTAATAGTGATAGTCCCGTTTCCATTATCATCAAGTGCCTTGTAAGGTTCAACATAAATAGATCCTATAGAAGATCCTTCACTATAAATATACATTTCTAATAGTTCAACTTTTGTATCTTTTGCTTGAACATTAAAAACAATATCATTTTCTCCATCCCATGTAGATGATACCAATGTTAATGATGGTGTTTCTGTTAAAGTCTCATTACTTTCTTCAATTTGATTTTCATTTTGTACTTCTTCTAATGCATGAATATTTGTTGTAAAAAACATTGAGGCTGTCAATGAAAATGACAACAAGGATGCTAAAAATAATTTTTTCTTTTTCATAAATATCTCCTTTCTTTTTAAAAGGTAGTGTCAAAAATCTATATTAAATAGCGTAAATACACTACCCTCCAATTTATCTATATAAACAGTAAAATGATTACTGAGTATATCTTAGTAATCATCTTTTTTTCGTTTTATACTAAAAAAGATGAAATTCCTATGTTATACTTTTTTGCGCTAACAATAATCTAACGAAAGGATATTTCATCATGCAAAGTATAACACATTTAATTGATTCTATTGAATCTTTTTCTAAACAAAATTTTAAATTCTCTCAATATTTTCAGCCTCTGAACATCTTAAACAGGATTTCTGACTCTATTTCTGATCATTTGAACAATATTGATTTTATCTATCATCTTGATGAGGCCTCTAAACATATTGACTGGCTCAACAGGTTCTTTGAAGACAATATCAATCCTGTTACAAAAAAAGAAATCTCTCATCTTAAATCTTCTAAAAACAAAGATGTCCAAATCCCCTATGCTGATTTCAAGGTCGATGAACCTCCTCTATTCAAAAATGAACTGGTTGAACAGCTTTCTTTTGAAGACATCATCAACAAAAAGAATATTGGTCCTATCAGGCGAAGAAATCCTGAATCTTTTGCATTTGACGGTGTATGCCCTTATTGTGGTGCTCCTAAAGAATATATTTATGACAATAATAAAGGCAAAGGTCAATATCAATGCAAGGCTTGCAAGAATACTTTTACCGTTAAAACGACTATCAAAGATGAGATTGGTATCTACTGTCCTCACTGCAAACGTAAGCTTGTTTTACATCATGATCGCAATGGCTATTTTGTTTACGTCTGCATGAATCAGGACTGTTCCTATTACAAACATAATAAAGAAGTTTTAGACAGTGATGACAGGGATTCTCTTATTACCTCCAGTAATCAGTATCGTCTTAGATATCACTATCGCGAATTCAAATTTGATATGAAATCTCTTAAAAAGGTATCTCAGTCTTTAAATACAGGATTTAATATTTCCAGAATCCATTTTGATCATAAAGTCCTTGGTCTTATTTTGACGTATTACGTCAATTATGGTCTTGGTGCCAGAAAAACTGCTCTCATCATGAAACAAATTCATGGTGTGCGTATTTCTCACCAGACCGTCATCAACTATGCCAATGGTGTATCATCTCTTGTAAAAGATATGGTTGATCATTATCCTTATAAGATTGGTTCACTTCTTGCAGGGGATGAAACTTACATCAAAGTCAGGGGTAAAAATCAGTATGTTTTCTTTTGGTCAGATCCTCATTCCAAAATTATTACATCCCATACGATTTATCCAACTCGTGATACTGAATGTGCCTGTAGATCCATCTATGACTGTTTGAAACATTACAATGGTAATATTCCTGAAAACCTTACTCTTATTACAGATGGCAACCCCATCTATAATGCCACTCAGGTCTTTTTTGATATCAATGATATCAAGTTTGATCTTCATCAAGTCATCGGTGTTAAAAATAAAGATGAGACATCTAAAAAATATAGACCTTTCAAGCAGATTGAAGAAAGGCTCAATCGTACATATAAGCAGAATTATTATGGAACTAATGGTTATGACAAAATCGAAGGTGCCAACAGCTACATGATTCTTTTTGTATGCTTTTTTAACTTTCTAAGACCACATTCATCATTAGGATTTAAAACACCCGTCACAGGATTATTTGATAATGATATGCTTATGCCTGATCAATGGCTTAAACTTATTGAAATATCACATCATTATCATCCGACAAATACAGCCAACTGATCATTTCTCTAAGATATGTTCCTAGAGACGATACCCTCATTGCGCCTTTTTCAGTCTTTTTTTATTACTTTTTATAATCCAATGATTTAGAAAATTCTGAAATATTAAGTTTTATAACTTTTTGAATGATTTCACATCGTTCATTGAGTCCTAAAACCTATGATTTTATATAGTTTTCATAAACTTTAGACTCTACCTTTTAAAATGTTTCAATCTAAAGGAATCTTATTTAAGATCAATTAGAATGAAAACTATCTTTAATTTAATTATCTTCCTTTGCTTAAGGGGTGTCAATGAGATTGTTACTATGATTTTGTTTTAAGTTGGGGTTGTTTTCATCATAAATTTTGATATAATAATGGGGTATATAAATCGTTGATATGGATTAGTAAATAAAGGATGCTGTTTTAGAGAGGGAGAGAAGCTGGAAACTCCTACAGATAGTTTATTGAATTCACCATGGAGAGCACCTAATCAGTGACGTGAGACTGCGTTAATGTTTAATTAAGAGCATGTTTTAAACATGAATTAGGATGGTACCGCGATCAACTCGTTCCTAGAGGAATGAGTTTTTTTATATTTAAGGAGGAAATAAAGTGGAAAATGAATTATTAAAAATTAAAGATGAAGCTTTAGAAAAAATTGAAGCTTGTACATCTTTAAAAGAATTAAATGATATTCGTGTTCTTTATTTAGGGAAAAAAGGTCCTATTCAAGAAGCAATGAAATCAATGAAAAACATGGACCCAGATCAAAGAAAAACATTTGGTCAAACAAGTAATAAAGTAAAACAAGAATTATCAAAAGCTGTTGAAGATAAAAAAGAAGTTTTAGAACATCAAGCAATTATTGATAAAATCAATAGTGAAACAATTGATTTATCTTTACCAAGTTATAAATTAGATCAAGGAACAATGCATCCTTTATCAATTATTGTTTCTCAATTAGAAGAATTATTCTTAGGAATGGGATATCAAATTGCAGAAGGTCCAGAAGTAGAAAGTGATTATTTTAATTTTGAATTAATGAATTTACCAAAAGGACATCCTGCTAGAGATATGCAAGATACTTTCTATATTGATGAAAATACTTTAATGAGAACTCATACTTCTCCAGTACAAGCACATACATTACTTGCTGCTAAAGGGAAAGGACCTATTAAAGTTATTTGTCCTGGTAAAACATATCGTAGAGATGATGATGATGCAACTCACTCACATCAATTTATGCAATGTGAAGGTTTAGTTGTTGATAAAAATATTACTTTAGCAGATTTAAAAGGAACATTAGAAGTCTTCGCAAGAAAATTCTTTGGGGAAAAGCGTGAAATTAGATTACGTCCATCATATTTCCCATTTACTGAACCATCAGTAGAAGTAGACATTTCTTGTCATCATTGTGGTGGTAAAGGATGTGCAATGTGTAAAGGAACTGGATGGATTGAAATTTTAGGTGCTGGTATGGTTAACCCTAAAGTTTTAGATATGTGTGGTTTTGATAGTAAAGTATATCAAGGTTTTGCATTTGGAATTGGAATCGAACGTGTTGCAATGTTGAAATACGGTATTGATAATATTCGTGATTTCTATAATGATGATTTAAGATTCTTAAACCAATTCCAAAGAGAGGAGTAAGAAAATGGAAGTCAGTTTAAATTTATTAAATAAATATGTTAAAATAGATGATCAAGATCCAAAAGAACTTGCTGATAAAATTACTTCAATTGGTTTAGAAGTAGAAGGAATGCATGCATTAGCAAACGGAAGTAACATGACAATTGGTTATGTTAAAGAATGTGTTGATCATCCAGATAGTGATCATTTACATGTATGTCAAGTAGAAGTAAGACCTGGAGAAGTGACTCAAATTGTTTGTGGAGCACCAAATGTAGCTGCTGGACAAAAAGTTATTGTTGCTAATCCTGGATGTGATTTAGGAGAAGGTTTTGTTATTAAACAAAGTACGATTCGTGGTCAAGAATCAAATGGTATGATTTGTTCAATTGCTGAACTTGGTTTAGACCAACGTTTATTATCTCCTGAAGATAAAGAAGGAATTCATGTTTTAGATGAAAATGCTCCTGTAGGTGCAGATCCTCTAGAATATTTAGGATTAAAAGATACAATTTTAGATATTGGATTAACACCAAATAGAGCAGATTGTATGGCTTTAACTTCACTTGCTTATGAAGTAGCTGCAGTTTTAAAAAGAGATGTTAACTTACCAGAAATTAAAGAAAAAGGAATTGCTGGAAGTGATATTGAAGTGAAGGTTGAAACTGAATTATGTCCATTCTTTGGAGCAAAACTTGTAAAAGGTGTTACTACAAAAGAATCACCTGCTTGGTTAAAAACAGCTTTACTTGCTTCAGGTATTAAACCAATTAACAATATTGTAGACATTTCTAACTACGTGATGTTAGAAACAGGTCAACCAATTCATATGTATGATTATGATAAATTAGCTAAAAAAGAATTTGTAGTAAAAACAGGATTTGATGAAAAAGCTATTTTATTAGATGGTGAAGAATATAAATTAGAACCTAATGATATCATTGTTTCAACAGATAATGGTGTTGGTTGTGTTGCTGGTGTCATGGGAGCTGATAGTACTAAGATTGATGAAAATACTCAAAATATCGTCATCGAAGTTGCTACATTTGATGGACCAAGTTTAAGAGAAACAGCAAGACGATTAAATTTATTAACAGATGCTTCTCAACATTATATTAAAGGTGCTTTAAATACAGCTAATTCTTTAAATATTTTAGAAAGATGTGCTAATTTATTAGAAGAACTTTCAGATGCTAAAGAAATCTATGAAACAGTTTCAACAACTTTATATATTGAAGATAAATATGTTTCAGTTTCTACACAACAAGTTAATGGATTACTTGGAACAAATATTCAAACAAATGAAATTGCAGAAATTTTTGATTCATTAAAATTCAAATATGAATTAAAAGAAGATACATTTAATGTAAAAATTCCAACATATCGTAATGATATTACAATGGCAGCTGACTTAATTGAAGAAGTTGTTCGTATGTATGGTTTTGATAACATTCCATCAACATTACCAGAAATGTCAATGACAATTGGAAAAAGAACTGAAATTCAAGAAAAGAAACATATGATGAAAGTTTTATTAAAAGACTTAGGATTACATGAAACATTAACATATTCATTAACATCACCATCACTTGTTCATGATTTCAATATTTTCCATGATCAAGAACCAGTTAAACTTGCAATGCCATTAGGTGAAGAAAGATCAGTGACAAGACAATCTATCATTGGTTCATTATTACAAGTCATTAATTATAACCAATCAAGAAATATGAAAGATGTTCATTTATATGAATTATCAACAACTTATTCAAAAGGTGTTGAATTACAAAATCTTGCAATTGCATGTACTGGTGAATACCATGGATTACCATTTAAACAAATTTCATACAAAGCAGATTACTATTTAGTAAAAGGATTTGTAGAAACAATTTTTGAAAGATTAGGAATCAATGAATCTCGTTATCGTCTAGAACGCGTAGAAAGTGATAATCAATCATTCCATCCTGGACGTAGTGCATATATTAAAGTACAAAATGAAATTGTAGGGGTCGTAGGACAAATCCATCCATTAATGGAAAAGAAATATGATGTTAAAGATGTTTATGTTGTTGAATTAAACTTATCTGCTTTATTAAATATCAAAACAGGTAAAGTGAAATATCAACCAATTCCACAATATCCATCTGTATCAAGAGATATTGCTTTAGTAATGGATGAATCAGTTCCAGCAAATGATGTATGTCAAAAAATTATTAAATCAAGTAATAAACTTGTTAAAGCAGCCAATATCTTTGATGTTTATGTAGGTGAACATGTAGATGCTGGTAAAAAATCAGTAGCGATTAATTTAACTTTCCAAGATGAAAAGAAAACATTACAAGAAAAAGAAATTAATGCTGCTATGGAAAAAATCTTAAAAGCAGTTGAAAAAGATTTTGGAGCAGTACTTAGAGGATAATTAGAAAAAGAGGTGCGACGGCACCTCTTTTTTACTTCAAAGTTAAAAGAAAAGTTTTCTAATTTGACGATAATATTGTCTACCTGCATTAAGATCACTTGGTGTTGAAGAAAATGTCATTGTATAACGTGAATCATTAAAGAAAGTGGTTGTTGGATGTTTTCCAGTATGACTTAATACAATTCCATAATGACTTAAAGTATCGATAGATTTTTTTGAAAGACCTTCGTTGACTAATAAATTAAAGATATCAGTTAAATATTTATTTCGATATCCAATAGGAGGGTTTTGTTTAAGAATTGTATGAATGATTTGTTGTTGTTTTTGATTATGATTATTTTTAAGTTCTTCTTTTAAAAGATATAGAAGAAGATCTTTTTGTTCACCTTCATAAAATTCTTTCTCATTTCCCTTTAAGATTAAAGGATAACATCCTTGTTGTTTAATATAGTTTTCTAATTCTTCATTTTGACTTTCTAAAACCAATATTTGATTATCTAAATTTTCAATATATTTTTGTAAATTCTTTTTCTTATCTTCTAAAGCAGATACTTGTTGTTCAATAGAAGAAGTTTCTTGAAAATCATTTTCTTTATGATTTTCAATTATTTTTTTAATAATATGATGTTGAAAATCTTTCATATTATAAGGAAAAGAATATGTACGTTGTGAAATATAACTTTGAATTTTTATGATTACTTTTTCTATGAATTCTTGAGAAGATTCATTTTTTAAAAAAGAAATCTTTTGTGATTCATGATTTAAATAAAGAATATAGCTATTATTTCTTAAATGAAAATATTCTTGAAATGCTTGATGAAAATTTTCATTTTCACTTGTAAGAATATAAGCAGTTGATTGAATTTCAGGTAAAATATCATTTTTTAAATCTTTTAAAGATGTATTTAAATAAATAATTGGAAGAACAGTTTTGTTTTCTATAAATTCAATAACTTGATTTAAATCATCAATATCTTTAATATTTGGTTGTGTGTATGAAAACTCATCATTATTTAAGAAATGATGATGGTCAAGATAAGTCATTAAATCTATCATTTGATGATGATTATTGATAGAAATATATATGTTTTGTTGAGTTTCATTAAAAATATATTCGTAATCATTTTTTTGATAATGAATACAAAAAGCTATAGTTGATTCATCATGATAAATTGTACAATTTTCTAAATGAATCATAGATGAATCTAATGAAAAATCATTTAAATGAAATAGTTCTTGAATGATTTTTGTAAATTGAATGATTGTTAGTTTTTTTACAGCAATCAAAGTTGATAAATGCTTCATAGTTGATGTTTCCTTTCAATAGCTTCTAAAAGATCTCTTTTACGATAAGTATCATCAGGAGATAAATTCATTAAAGTTTTACGAATAACTGAAAAAATAAAGTCTTGATATTCTTTATAATTATCTTGATGAATTGAAATCAATGGAGATTCATCATATTGTTTTAATAGATGATTGTATTCTTGATTTATGTTTGTAAGCTTTTCAAGAATATCTTTTTTATCTTGATATTCTTTTTGTAAATCAATTATTTCTTTTTCAATATTCTTTATTTCATCTAAGAATAATTCTTGAACTTCTACAGAGGACATAGCATCATCTTGATAAGATTGTAAGAGTTCAGATTGTTGAAGTTCTGAAAAAGAATAAAATTCATTTTCTTGTAACATATAATAACGAATATGTTGAATAAGTGTTTGTAGAAAAGATTTTTCATAAAATAGTTTTTCTTTTTCATGATTTGGATAAATAATTTGGATATAATCTATTTCTTTATTTGTTGGAATGACAATAATATGGCACATTCCATAGAGTTCTTGATTTAAAATAAAGGGATTAACAAGACATTTTTTGTTTTTATATAAAATCATTATGGGTAAATGATATGATTTTTTTAATAGTTGATTGACTGTTTTTTCATTAATAAAATGAGGTGTTGGTTGTATTGATAAGTCTTGATCTTTTTGAATATAATTACTTTCTAAAATCATTGGAAATATTTTAGGAATTGAGATTTTAGAAATATATTTTGATTCATTTGATATTTCTTTATAAAATGAAAGTTCAAGAACTTTTTGTTGATAATGATAGAGTATTTCGATTGTAAATTGATTCTTTTTGTAATTATGATCAGTAATAAATTGAATACCTAAGATATTTTTAGTATTAAGCCTAACTCAAGATAAATGTTGGTAATGACACCTAATAATGTCAGTCTAACTTTCATAATTGGAAGCTTAACTTTTTGATTTGTTTTATCATATAGTCAAGAGGTGGAAAGCTATGGAAGATAAAATGTTTAATGATATTATTGATTCAATTATCAATAACGCAAGTGATGATGAAATTGAAATTATTAGGGAAAAACTCAATAATCATTTAATCAATCATATTTATGATACAAATATCCATGAAGAACTATCAAACAACTATGATAGTTCTTTTTGTCCTCATTGCCAAAATAAACATATCATTAAATATGGTAAGGATAATAAGGGAAATCAAAGATATTTATGTAAAGAATGTTTAAAAACATTTTCTTCTATTACCGGTTCATTGCTTTCATATACTAAAAAACAACCTTATCAATGGTTTGAATATATTCAATCTTTATTTAATGGCGATACTCTTGCTCGTTCTGCTGCTATAGTTGGAATAAGTGAACAAACTTCTCTTGTTTGGAGACATAAAATATTAAGTATTCTTGCCACTTTAACTGATGATGATCCTGTTTTAAGTGATACTGTTTATTTGGATGAAAAATTAAATGTCGTTTCACATCCTGGTAAACACATTGAAAATAAAGAAAAAGTCAAAAGAGGAATGAGCCATCAAAAAAGAAATATCGTATGTGCCATAGACCAACATAACAATAAAGTTATACAAGTATCTGAAACAGGAAGAATCCATTCTAAAGAGCTTTATAAAATATATAAAGACAAGATTCCAAGTACATGTCAGGTTGTAAGTGATAGCTTGAGATCATATCATAAACTGATGAAAGATTTAAAAGTTAAATGGGTCAAGATACCATCAGGTAAAAAAGAAAAAGACGGTTATACTCTTAAAAAGATAAACGATTTACATTCATCAATAGATTTATTCCTTTATAAATATCGAGGAATATCAGATAAATATTTAAGAAATTATATGGGACTTTATAAATATAAAGATCAACATAATAAATATTATCAAAAGAAGGTATTTCTTCACATATTTAAAGAAATCATCAATAGTTTATGTGCGTTGAAATTCAGTGATTTTAAATATGATTCTAAATTTTTCGCTATTTGATTAGTTTTCCAAGAAATACTTACCAACATTTATCTTGGGTTAGGTTTTAGTATTAAAATCTTTAATTTCCAAGCTTTTATGTTCTTCTTTTAAAATATAATTTAAAGAATCATCATAATTTAAATCTTTCATTTTATTCTTTGTATGTTGTAACCAATAAATCACTTGTTCAATTAATAAATGAGGTGTCAATAAATCATTTACTTGTACCTTTGTATAATAAAATAACATAATATTATCTCCTTTAACTACTATCTTAATTTAAGCATATATTTTAATAATAAAAAAGAACTATCTTTTAGATAGTTCAATAATAGGTATATTTTGAAATTCTTTTTTTAAGATTTGATTGTCTATTAAAGATAATAATTTTGATGATTTGATTTCTAAATCTAAAGCAGGATGTTTAGCTGAAGAAAGGTTTGTGATTAAGGAATAATCACATGTTTTTTTGATTGTTTTTAAATAATTTTGCCCTTTTTGATTCATTTTTAAAATATGAAGGTAATGAATTGGAAAACAGTTTTTAATTTCTTCTTTTGTATTATTCATTAAAATGTGTAAAAGCATTCTTTGAATTCTTGTTTTTGTATAACGTTTACTTGTTAGAAGATTGACAAGTTCATCATAGTTATTGACTTTAAAAATGACTTTTTTTAATAGGTTTTCAATGCCTTCATCAACAAGATGAATCTTTTTTAAATCTGTAGGGCTTTGAATAATAATTTGATATTTTAAATAATCAAAGAAATCATTTTGATTATAAAGAAGATTATAATAAGACATATCTAATAAATAATCATGAACATCTTGTTTTTCTTTTAAAGCTTTACGCAAGGCTGTTGCAGAAGCTATTTTTGTAAGAGAGGTATCATGATAATCATTGGATCTTTTAATACAATGTAAAGTAATAGGATAATCATTTTCAATGACTTCTTTAACATAACCTAATCCTAATAAATCATTAGGTGTTTTTATGCTTTTATTTAATAATAAACTTAAAGCTTGATTACAGGCATCAGGATAACGTAATCCCTTTTTCATTGCCGTTTTAACATATTGGTTATAAGTGTCAGGATGATGTTTAATAGCGTAAGCAATTTCTTTAAATATATCAATATCACCACATTCACTACCAAAAACTAGATCAGTAATTCCTATATGGTAAAGTAAATCAATAGCCCCTTTACAAAAATAATCAGCACTTTGTATCGTATAAGCAAAAGGGAGCTCAATGACTAAATCAATACCATATTTAACAGCTAATTCACTTCTTTTAAATTTATCAATGATAGCAACTTCTCCACGCTGTACATAATTTCCAGACATGATAGCAATCGTTAAATCTGGTTTTACAATTTCTTTAGCCTTTTGTAAATGATAAAGATGTCCCGTATGAAAGGGATTATATTCAACAACAATTCCTAATATTTTCATAAATGATAGTCCTTTTGTTTAATGGTTTTAATAACTTTAAAGAAAGTTGAAACAATTAAAATAGCAGTTGCAAGTGCAAGAGCTGTTCCTACTGTTTGAAAAAGAGAATCAAGAAATAAATCTTGATCATGTGAAATTAAATAAAGCATTGTTTGATAAATTCCTTTACCAGGGACAATAGGGAAACAACCAACAACAATAAAAATAGTTGCAGGAGCTTTACATATTCTTGCCATTATTTCACTAAATAAAGCAACAACGATCATTGCACATAAATTTGACATAATATTACTTAAATAAGGAATTACTAGTAAATAAACGATCCATCCTAGCATTCCACCAAGAGATGCTAAAAGTGCATAAGGTAAATGACGATGTACTCTAAAAACAAAAGAAAATCCTAAACATCCTAAAAAAGCACTTAAACATTGAATTACTTGTTCCATTAAATCAATCCTTTCAATAAAATACGCATCAATCCAACTCCTAAAGCAATAGCTGTTGCAATAAAAAAAGCTTCAACTAAACGTGCTTGACCGGAAACATAGTTTCCATCAATAATATCTCTTAAACTATTTGTAATTGCAATTCCAGGAGTTAAAATCATTAAACAACCAATAATTGTTGCATCTAAATTATAAATCAAATGATAATGATAAAACAAAATCGCTAAGATTGTTAAAAACATACTTGTAAGTGTTGTACGCATTAAAGCATTAATGCCTAGAATTTCATTGATCCACACAAAAAAATACATTAAAAAACCAATAATTCCAGCAATAATTCCTTCTTGAAGTCCTCCGCCAAAGAAAACAGCATAACCACCTGCTCCTAAACCATACCCTAAAAAAACAAGAGGCATAATAGGATGTATATTATTGATATCTTTTATTTGTTGTTCAATAAAATCATTAGAAGGTGTTTCATCACAAATTTGTCTAACAAGATTATTTAAAGAACAAAGAGCATCTAAATTTGTACGATTTTGTAAAGTCCTTTTAGTAAGTGAAGTACTTGTTCCATCTTGAAAAGTGACACTCATTGTAAAATAAGTAGGTAAAGCAAAGACACCTATATCTTGAAAGCCATAGCTTTGACACATACGTTCTAGACTTTCTTCTACACGGTAAATTTCTGCTCCATTTTTAAGTAATAATTTACCGATTTCAGCAATATTTTTTATTAATAATTGTTCATTCATTTTTTTATTTCACCAAAAGTTAGTATAACAATTATTGAGTATTTATGAAAGAAAAAAAGTACGTTTAAAAGGTATTTTTCAAAAATATAAAAACAGATTGCAAAGATGTAAAAATTAGGTATAATAGCTTTGATAAAGTAGGTGAAATAAATGGAAAGATTACAAAAATATATTGCTTCAAGTGGTTATACATCAAGAAGAAAAGCAGAGGATTTAATTAGAGAAGGTAGAGTTTCTGTTAATGGTCAAGTTGTAACTGAACTAGGAACTAAAGTTAAATCTGGGGATGTTGTTTTAGTTGATGGAGAAGCTATTGTTGGTGAAAATAAAGTTTATTATCTTTTTTATAAACCACAAGGATGTGTTTGTACATTAGATGATGAATTTGATAGACCGAAAGTGATTGATTATTTTGAAGATGTTGAAGAAAGAATTTATCCTGTAGGACGTTTAGATTTTGATACAACAGGTGCTTTAATTATGTCTAATGATGGTGATTTTGCGAATATGATCATGCATCCAAGAAGTCACTTAGAAAAAATCTATGAAGTAACAATTAAAGGTCTTATTAAAGGTGAAGATTTACATCACTTAGAAAAAGGTGTTTATTTAGAAGGTAAAAAAACAATGCCTTGTAAAATCAAAGTTACTTATAAAGATATAGAACATAAAACAACAGTTTTAAAAATCAAACTTTATGAAGGAAAAAACAGACAAGTTAAAAAGATGTTTGAAAGCGTAGGACATCCAGTAAAAAGATTACATCGTATTTCTGTAGGATGTGTCAATTTAAAAGGATTACGTCCTGGTGAATATCGTCGTTTAAAACCACAAGAAGTAAAAGATTTAAAAAAATTAGTTGGAAAATAAAATTCGACATCATTTTTATGCATAAGTGCTTATACTAATTGTTGGTGATAGAAATGAGAGTACAAATTATTGATGATAAACAATTAAAAAACTGCAGTATTTGTGATGCAACAGATGAATGGGTAGAAAATATATGTGTTAATGGAATCGAAGGGTTATATTGTGTTAAGTGTGATACTCTTACATTGCATGAACCACTTCCTTCGAAACTTGTATATTTAGCTTTTAAGAAAAAATGTATGCAAATAAAAGAAATGAAAGCCAATAATCAGTTGACAATGTAAAATATTGTATTAGAATAAAAACGTAAATAAAAAAGCAATGATTTAGGATATGTTTTATAAATGATTTGATTTAGAGAAAAGGTGGTTGGTGAAAACCTTGAGAATGTTTATAAGATACTCCCTAATAGCTACACTTGAAAAAGATTGTCGTTAACTGCGTTAAAGTTTTGAGGCTGAAAAGCAAATTAAGGTGGTACCACGAAACTCTCGTCCTTTGGATGAGAGTTTTTTATGTAAAGGAGAAGGAAAATGGTAGATTTTAAAGAAAATGAACAATTAAATACATTAAATCACTCTTGTGCCCATGTTATGGCACAAGCAATTAAACATCTTTATCCACAAGCTAAGTTTTGGGTAGGTCCTGTTGTAGCTGAAGGATTCTATTATGATGTTGATTTAGGTGATGAAGTTGTTAGTGATGAAGCTATCGCTAAAATTGAAAAAGAAATGAAAAAAATCTGTAAAGATGGTAAAAGAATTGTTCGTCGTGAAATTTCTAAAGAAGAAGCTTTAGAAATGTTTAAAGATGATGAATATAAATTAGATTTAATTTCTAATTTAGAAGATGGAACAATTACTTGTTATAGCCAAGGGGATTTTACTGATTTATGTAGAGGTCCTCATGTTGAAACAGTTAAAATGTGTAAAAACTTTAAATTAATCAAACATTCTGGAGCTTATTGGAAAGGTGATAAAAATAATAAAGTTTTACAACGTATTTATGGTGTTTGTTTCCCAACTGCTGAAGAATTAGAAGAACATTTAAATTTATTAGAAGAAGCTAAAGAAAGAGATCATCGTAAAATTGGTAAAGAAATGGAAATCTTCATGGTTGATGATTTAATTGGTAGAGGTCTTCCAATGTATTTACCAAAAGGATATGCTATCTGGCAAAAACTTGAAAGATACATCAAACAAAAAGAAAAGAAATTAGGTTACTTACATGTCTTAACTCCTGCTGTAGGAACAGTAAACTTATATAAAACATCAGGACACTGGGATCATTATAAAGAAAACATGTTCCCACAAATGGAAATGGATGGAGAATCATTTGTTTTACGTCCAATGAACTGTCCTCATCATATGATGATTTATGCAAATAAATTACATTCTTATAAAAACTTACCAATTCGTATTGGTGAAATTGCTCATGACTTTAGATATGAAGCATCAGGGGCTGTTAAAGGTATTGAAAGAGGAAGACATTTCTGTCAAAATGATGCCCATTTATTCGTAACACCAGAACAAATTAAATCAGAATTTAAAGGTGTTATTGATTTAATCTTAGATGTTTATAAAGATTTCAATATTACAGATTATCGTTGTGTATTATCACTTAGAGATCCTGAAGATAAAGAAAAATATCATGATGATGATGAAATGTGGAATAAAGCAGAAAATGAATTACGTGAAGTAATGAATGAACTTGGTATTGAATATACTGAAGAAATTGGGGAAGCTGCTTTCTATGGTCCTAAATTAGATGTTAATGTTAAACCAGCCATTGGTAATGAAATTACATTATCAACTTGTCAATTAGATTTCTGTTTACCAGCTAAATTTAACTTAACTTATGTAGCTGAAGATGGAACTAAGAAAACACCAGTTGTATTACACAGAGCTATCTTAGGTTCATTAGATCGTTTCATGGCTTATATCTTAGAAGAAACAAAAGGAAACTTACCATTATGGTTAGCTCCTACACAAGTAAAAGTATTACCTGTTAAAAATGAATATCATTTAGATTACGCTAATGAAATCTATCAATTATTATTAGATGAAGGTTTTGAAGTAGAACTTGATTCAAGAGATGAAAAATTAGGATATCGTATTCGTGAAGCACAAATGCAAAAAGCAAACTATATCCTTGTTTTAGGTAATAATGAACGTGATGAAAGAACTGTTACTTATCGTAAACATGGTGAACAAAAAGCAACAACAGTTACTATTGATGAATTTGTTTCAATGTTAAAACAACAAATCAAAGATAAAAAATAATAAAAATGGACGATTACGAAATGAATGATTTAATTTCGTACGTCCTTTTTTTTGCATATGAAAAGGATACATACAAATTGTATCCTTTCAATAGTTAGAGGACAAATTCACATTCCACCTGGATTACGGTAAGTCATATGTGCTTGTGCTCTTGAAATTTCATAGTCTACACTATGAACATCTCGGGATAAATCATGAAGTTCTTTAGTTTCTAAGTAATTGTTTTTCCCTTTATTTTTTTTATTTTGAATAAATAGATAAAGGTTAATAGCAATTATAACAATGATCATTAATACAATTAAATAAATAAGCTTCATATGTATCACCTCTTTAATTTATTTTATTATATATATGTGGAAATAATGTGTATTTATCAATCCTTTTTATCTATATTCTTATGATAAAGGCATTAATTTAAGTGAACCATTTCTTTATCAATGAATATGTTAAAAGTTTTGTCTTATTTTAACCTAAATTAGTATACCTATTTTTGAGCATATATAAAAAGTCCTTATGCAACAAGGACTTTTATGCTCTATTTTGTAAGGAAGGGAACAAAAAAACACTCATTTTTGATATTAATGTTTTTAAAAGATGATTACAAAGAAATTCTAATTTTCAGCTACATAAAATTAACTTAATTTTCCACTGGCACTACATTTTAAAGTAACAGTCTTTGTTTGTCTATCTATAATATTTCCATTTAAATAGTAATGAGCTGTGGCAGTTGCTTTTGCAGTATTTCCACTTTTTGAACTAGATTTACTTGCAATTTTCCAACTAGCATCTACTACCGAAGTTGAAACACTTGCTGATGTGCAGCTAGAAGTACTTCCATTATATGTAAAAGTTCCATTAACTGTTACAGACCATAAAGTTTTACCCGATGAATTTTTACAATAAACTGTTTTACTGCCTTCTTTTGCTGAACGTGCAACGGAATTTATGGTAGTAACTATAGTTTCATAGTAATAGCCGTTTTCGTAATATATAGTGCTATAATTTTCTTCTAAAGCATATACAGTATTTATTGGTAAAAACAACATTAAAACTAATGTTAATCCTAAAAGTAATTTTTTCATATTATTCTATAATCTCCTTATCTTTGGTAATTTCTTCTTCATAATGTATAGGATACATATTATCTATTTTTTCTCTTTCTTTATTTACTACATATATTTCGTAACATGAAGCAGATGCTACAAATAATAAAATTAAAATACAAATAGTTGTAATCATGCGTTTAAGATTTATTTTTTTTAAGATATATTTTGTATCTATTGATTCATAATAGGCAATGACTACATCAATAGGTGTACCAAATTGTTCTTCTAATTCATGATAAGAAAGATTATCGTATTCATCAACTTGTTCTTTTAAATCATTTAAATATTTTTTTTCTTTATTACTATGAACAGGAAATAATTTATTAATATCCTTAAAATATTTTTTACTATCTTTCATAATGCTTTGTCCCATGAACAATTAAATCAATGCTTTGAACAAGATTATCATAATCTTGAGTAATTGATTCTAAATATTCTTTTCCTTTCTCTTCAAGATGATAGTAGACTCTTGCTTTGTTGCCTACTAAAATAGTGTTGCTTGTAATATATTCTTCTTCTAAAAGTTTATAAATAATAGGATACATAGTTCCATGTTTTGCTTCTATAAGATTATCAGTTCTTTGAGCAATTTCCTTAATCATTTCATAACCATATTTATCCTTTTCTTTGAGAATACTTAACAAAAGCAAATCAAGCTTGAATAAATAATTAGTATTTTTTGCCATAATATCCTCCAAAAATGAATTCATTCTATAGATATATTATATACGACATGACATTTATATACAATATGTCGAAAAACAAAATAAATACGTTGACAACATAAATGGATATGGTACACTTTGAGTAAGGAAAGCGCTTTCTTAGAAACAAAATAAAAGGAGGAAACAATTATGTTAACTTCAAATTCAGTTTTTTTATTAGACAAGATGAATGTAATGGATTATATAAATGGTATAAAATGCCTAGGTTTTTATCATGATGGATTTTTCCAAATAGATTTATCTGATAGGTTAAGAGATTATTGTATAAGAAGAATAATTAATAACAATAATAGTAGTAAAAGATATTTTTATGCTTATATTAAATCAAAAGTAACTGTTAGATCAAAAGTATCACATACTCATAAAGTTTTAGTAGAATCATAAATTTTATGAAGAAAATATTTACATGTATTATTATTATCGTTTCAGCTTTCTTGTTTTATGACATCTATAATAAATATCAAACTATACATGAGGATAATTTATACGGAATTGATTCGATAAATAATAAGTCTAATAATTTAGTTACTTTTGAGCAGACTATCTATGAAAATAATAAAGAATCTATAAATGATCTTTCAATCTTGGCTGATAAATATAAAGTTACTGTATTTAAATCGGATTTTGATGAAGAAAGAAGAATATATCAGTATTATCTTTATTCTCATGAAGATATTCAAGATTTATGCGATGTTATCGTAGATAAAAAAATTGATTTTGGTGATGTGAAACAAAAAAATTATTATTCTAATTTAGAAAAAAATAAAAATGTTGTTCCAATATTTTCGATGGGAAAAAATATGATTTTAAATATCAAACCCATATCATATTTGTATAATAATCATGATGTTGTAGGAGACTATTGCTTTATTGGTGATGATCAAGCAATAACATCATTTCTAAATGAATTAAATGTAAAATATCCCATAAAAGAAAGTTATGAAATGGATGAACATGGAAGTGATACAAATAATAATCAGGTAAGTATGAATACGACTATGTTTGTTGTCTGTGTTATTATATTTTTATTGATTATCGTTGGATGGCTGATAAAAAATAAAAAGACACATACGATCTATTATTTGAATGGTATAAGTGTAATAGAAATCGTAAAGGATCTGTACTTGAAGACATTTTTATTAGGAATGGGATTTTCTGTTTTGGTTCCAGCTGTTTTATTTGTTTGCTTTGTAAGAAAAATCAATGTTTTAACGAAGATGATGATATCAAGCTTATCTGTAATCACTCTACTGGAAATCATCAGTCTTATTGGAATATTAATCGCTATTACAGTTTATCTGTCAGTTCATTTTAAATTGGATGGTTTATATGGAAAGAAAAGTCTAAAGATTTTCTTGAATTTAAACTATATAGCCAAACTTGTATTTCTATTGCTTTTGATGCCATTGGTAGTGCAATATAACCAGATACTTATCAATGATTTTCAACATTTGCATTATGTTAAGTCTAACTATCAGGGGATAGAAGATTACATAAATATCTATACGATGGATTATCATTATCAAAATTTCGATTATAGTTTAATTGATGTCATTAATGGCAAGATGAATTCTACTATTCAAGAATATCAGAACTATTATGATCTGCTAGAAGACAATGGTGCTATTTCTTTTATGTGGCAACCATTTAAGGAAAATATTGATGAATATATTGTAAACTATCAATATTTAAAACATTTTCCAATGATGGATACAAGTGGGAAAAAACTCAGTATTGATTTAGATACAGATCATTGTTTTGTCCTTGTTCCTGAATCATTAAAAGATGTTGATATTCACCAGTTTTCACAGGAAAAAGAGATGAAGTTGGAAAAGGTCATTATAGATAATAAACAGCCTCATTTAAGAAATTTAGAAGCAAGTTATTGCGAAGAAACCAATGACAAAGCAATCTTATTTGTCTATGGAAAACGTTATCAAAGAAAAGATAGAAATCCCTATACCAATATCTATATAAAAAAGACGATTCATCAGGTTGATCAAATCGTCAAGGGAAGCCACTTTGAAGGAGCAATGAAATGGTATTCTTTAGATGACTATATAAAACAGACTGAATTACGTTCGCCTTATTATCTATTTAAAAATACGATTATTATTGTATTAACAGTTTTATTGATAATCATAATCCTTTATGAAAATTACTGTTTCTATGTCAAGTTAAACATGAAAAAGGTCATGGTCAAAAAGATCATGGGCTTAAACAGATGGATGATCTTTAAAGAGTTGTATTTAGAGTTGTTAGTGTGTTATGTACCGGTTTTAGTTTTATGTAGAGAATATATATGGGTTCCTGTATTATTCTTATTGTTTGATGGTTTATTACATATCTATATGACATATTATATTTATAATGTAAAGACGATCTATTATTTAAAGGGAGGATCATAAAATGAATGCTTTACAGCTAGAAAATATCAAAATGCAGTTCAATCAAAAAGTGTTGTTTGAAAACCTTGATCTAACAATTGAAAAAGGGACCATCAATACGATCATGGGAGAAAGCGGTTCAGGGAAATCAACCCTTTTAAATATTATCGGTCTACTTTTAAAAACAACAACAGGAACAATCAATATTCTTGACCATCAAAATGTAAAGTCTAATACCAGACAAGCCATGTTGATTTTAAGAAATGATATCAGTTATATTTTTCAAAATTATGCATTGATTGATGATGAAACAGTTTATCAAAATATAGAATTGGGGTTAAAATATACAAAGGAAAATCATCAAAAAAAGATCGAATCTATTTTAAAACAACTTCATTTAGAAGAGCTAAAAAATGAAAAAGTAAGTTCTCTATCAGGAGGAGAACAACAAAGAGTAGCTTTTGCAAGAGCTTTTGTAAAACCAAGTGAAATCATCTTATGTGATGAACCGACGGGTAATCTTGATTCAAAAAATAAAATGATTATTTTAGATTTATTGAAACAATTAAATAAAAACGGGAAAACAATTATTATTGTTACTCATGATCAGGATGTAGAGTCAATTGCTCATCATAAATATCGCTTAATTAATAAAAGTATTAGTGAATTAAATATATAAATATTAATAATAATATAAAATCCTACCAAATACTGGTAGGAATTTTTAATAAATTTACTTTTCATGATCAATAAGTATTTTTAATGTTTCATTACTTTTTGCTGCTTGTTTAAATGCTTGATCAATATCTTTTAATGGATAATGATGTGTAATGATTTTTTCTACAGGTGTTGATTTTTCATGAAGTGCTTGAATACATTGTTTAATATCGACATCATTGTAGGCAATAGAACCCATGATTTCCATTTCAGAATAAACTAGATCGAGTGGATTGAAGGTACTTTCATGATGATAAAGAGCAATAATAACAAGTCGACTGTTCATTTTTGCTATTTTTGTAACTTCTGGAATGATGGTATTTGCACCAGAAGTATCAATGTATAAATCTATATTTGCAACCTTATTTCCACCGAAATTAATTAAATCATCGCCATAAAGACCTTGTAAGAATCCTAATAGATTTCCTTCATTTGCGTTATAAGGGACAGCGCCCATTTCTTTAGCTTTTGATAAACGCCATTCATTAATATCAACAACGACAATGTCTTTAATACCTTTAGAAATACAAGCAGATAAAGCACATAAACCAATCATTCCTGCTCCAAAAATAACCACTTTTTCTCCAGCTTTAGCACGACCAACATTGACACCATGCATACCTACTGAAAATGGTTCGATAATAGCGGCTTCATCAAAAGAAACGTTTTCTGGCAATTCAAAAATGTTATAATCAAGTTTTGCATCTTGAATTTGAACATATTGTGAAAATGCACCACATTCATCGCATATAGATAAAGAAGATAAACCACAATCAGGTCTTTTTGAAAGACATGGATTAGGGAAAACACGCATACCTTTTTTTATATGGGGGTCTACTTTTGAACCTACTTGATAAACAATACTACTCATTTCATGACCAAATTGATTTTCAGGATAAATACCTGCATCATCTCCTCCATGATAATAGGCTCCTACATCTGTTCCACAAATACTGCCTTTGACATTTTTTAAAATAACATCATAATCTCCACATTCTGGCATTTCTATTTCTTCAACTGAAACATTTTCAATACCATGATAAATTGCACCTTTCATATAAATAACCCTCTTTTCTATAATTCTCTAATTGCTTGCCAAGCTTGATGGAAACATTCAAAAATCTTTTTAGCTTGACGAGCATCACCAATTTTAATGACTTTTTGAGCTGAATCTTTGAATTGATTACTGATTGTGTCATTTGATTTTAAGCCAGTTGCTGATACAAGCGTATCATAAGGAATTTCTACTCTTTCTTGATGAGCATTTTCATAAATAACAACATCTTCTTTTATTTCAATAACTTTACAAGAAGTTAAACATTGAACATGTGCAGCAGCTAAATGTTTAGTAAGTGAAATTTGACTTAATGGTTCATCTTGACTAGCAATAGCTGGTAACATTTCAATAATTGTAACATCTTTACCTTCATTTCCTAAATCTAAAGCCACTTCACTACCAACAAGACCACCACCGATAACAACAACTTTATGACCAATAGGAACTTCTCGTTTAATAGCAACATCAGGAGTGATGGCTTTTTCAATACCTGAAACTGGAATAGAAGTATAATGTGATCCAGTTGCGATAATGACTGCATCTGGATTAAGTTCTTTAATTAATTCAGGTGTTGCTTCAGTATTCATCATTACTTTAGTATTTGATTTTTTAACTTGTGTTTTTAACCAATCTAAAACACGTTTATGATCTTCTTTAAATGTTGGTTTTGTTGCTTCAATAAAGTGTCCACCTAATTCATTTGTTTTTTCGATAAGTGTCATTTTATGTCCCACTTCACTACCATATCTTGCTGCTTCCATACCAGCTACACCGCCACCAATAATGACAACGTTTTGTGAGTTATTTGTTTTAACAAGCTTTAATTCTTTTTCACGACCACATTGTGGGTTGACTTCACAACGAATAGGGCATCCTGAAAAGAATAAAGATACACAGCCTTCATGACCTCTACAACATGGTCGAATATCTTCTCTTCTTCCTGCCATTAATTTTTTAGGAAGTTCTGGATCAGCAATTAAAGGTCTTCCCATAGCAATAATATCTGCACATTGATCTTCCAATGCTTTTTCTGCTGTTTCAGGTGTTAAAGAGTTAACCACGATAACAGGGCACTTAGTGACTTGTTCTTTAATGACTTTTGCAAATGGTACGACCATGGCATGTGGTTCATAATTTGGTGGAATAATGTATTGTTCCATGGTTTCATAAATACCAGCGGCTACATTGATATAATCAACATTATTTTCAATGCTTTTAGCAAAAGCAGCAGTATCTTCTGGAGTTAAACCACCTTCAACACCTTCACTAGCGCTTAAACGATAACCTACAATAAAATCATTACCAACAGCTTCTCTTACTTTACGAATGATATTTTTAGGAAAACGTGCTCTATTTTCAGCACTTCCACCATATTCGTCTGTTCGATGATTTGTATATGGACTTAAAAAACTACAAATAAGATAACCATGAGCTCCATGGATTTCTACTCCATCAAAGCCTGCCATCTTAGCTCTTAAAGCGGCTGCCGCAAAACAATCTTCAATTTCTACGATTTCTTCTTTAGTTAAAGCACGAGGTTGTCTTTGGACGAATTTACAAGGAATAGCACTTGGACCAACACATTGTAAACCAGTAGCACCTGCACTTGCTTGTCTACCACCATGAGAGATTTGTAGAATAGCATCAGCTCCACCTTCTTTAATAGCTTGTGATACATAATAGTGAGAAGCAATCATATGATCGTTATACATCCCACTTGAAACTAAAGAACTACGACTTTCTTTATTATCAACAAAGGTATTTTCTACAATAACGGCAGCTGCACCACCTTTTGCTCTTTCACCATAATAGTCTGCCATTTCTCTACTTGATGAACCATCAGGATTACTTAAACGTGTTTCGCATGCAGGCATTACAATACGATTACGCCAAATATGATTTCCTACTTGAATAGGTTCTAATAACTTTTCATAATTCATTTTATTTTCCTCTTTCCTTTTTTCTATTTCTATCTTAACTTAATTAAAAATAATTTGTTTTTTTTATCATTTTCTTCTAATAAAATAAAAAAATTCTCATTTTTTTCTCATTTTTAGATATAATAGAAGAAAAGGAGAATACATTATGGAATATAATCATGAAAAGATAAAAGAGTATTGGAATCGTTATATTGCTGGTTTTGAAAAATTACCTGATCATTTAGAGGGATTGGATGATCGTATTTTAAATTCATGGAAAAGATCTGTTGGAAGAATTAATCCTTATTCAGCACCAACAAAGCTTTCAAAAGACGAATTGCAAGATTTAATAAATAAAAATGAAACACTTATTAAAGTTGCTTTACCTTATATGATTAAGTTTTATCAAGTGGCTCAAACAGCAACTCAAAACGTATTACTTGCTGATAATAAAGGAAGACAACTTATAAATGTATCAGCAGAAAATCAAGATTTAAAAAAATTAATGACAAAAGCACTTGTTGAAAATGGTATTGATTATTCAGAAGAAGCTTGTGGAACAAGCTCACTAGCTGTTTGTTTACATGAAGATTCACCTATTTTATTACAAGGTTATGAACATTATCGTACCTTATATCATGATTTATCCTGTTTTAGTGCACCGATTCATTCGCTTGGAAATCAACAAGTAGGTAGTATTTGTATTACTGGAAAGATGGAGAATTATCAACCTTTTATTATGAGTGCTCTCATTATTATGATACAAGCAATTGAAAATGAATTACGTTTAACGCAAGCTAATAATATCTTACAAAATGTTGTTGATAATATTTCACAAGGTTTTATTTTGTTAGATTCTTCTTATAAAGTCATGCAATATAATGAACAAGCAGCAAAGATTTTAGAAATCAATACAGATTTATTAAATCATCATTTAAATGATTTCTTTATTGATGACTTTTCATTATTACCAAAAAGTCATCAAAGTACTCCTTATACACTCACTAAAAAGAATCATCTAAAAATACCTCTTTCACTACAATTTATACCTTTACAAGAAAATAAACAAAAAGATATGTATCTTATGATGATGACATCATTTAATGATTTTAAAATGGAAACAAGTATGAAAGTAGGTTATATAGCTAAATATTCTTTTGATGATATTATTGGAGAATCTATCGCAATGAATAAAGTAAAAGAGTTAGGAAAAATGGCTGCTAAAACAGATTCTAATGTTTTAATTGTAGGAGAAAGTGGAACAGGTAAAGAATTAACAGCCCAAGCTATTCATAATGATTCTTTAAGAAGAAGTGGACCTTTTGTAACACTTCATTGTAGTGCGATTCCTAATGAAATGATGGAAATTGAATTATTTGGTGATGAAAAGAGTTATCAAATGGGAAAGATTGAACTTGCAGAAAAGGGAACATTGTTTTTAGATGAAATTGAATATATGTCATTTGAATGTCAATCTAAGCTTTTTGAGTTTTTAAATAATAAAATACTTCATCAAAGAAAAATAGATGTTCGTATGATTGCTTCAACACAAGCAGATTTATTATATCGTGTTAATCAACAGCTTTTTAAAGGAGAACTTTATTATAAATTAAATGTCATGAATATTGTTATTCCACCTCTTAGACAAAGAAGAGATGATATTATGCCTTTGGTTTCTTATTATTTAAATAAGTATAGTCATATTTTAAGAAAAGAGATCACAGGGATTGAAAAAGAATGCAGTGAAGTTTTAGTGAATTATAATTGGTTAGGGAATATTCGAGAGCTTGAAAGTACGATGGAACATTTAATTAATATTTCTAAAACAAAGATTTTATTATTTAATGATTTACCTGCAAATATTGTCACAAGCTATATGACACAAAAATATACCAGTGGTCAAACAGATCAAATTAAATCCCCTGAAGTTGTTGAATATGGAGAAATTATACGTTTATTAAAACAAGAACATGGACATATGAAAACAGTGGCTAAGTTGTTAGATATGCCATTAAGTACACTTTATCGTAAGTGTAATAAGTATAATATTGAGCCTAAACAATATAAATCTTGGTAGGAGAAAATTTATGAAAATCGTAGAAGAATTATCAAAGAAAATAAAGCTTACTGAAACTGAAAAAGAAATACTTGAATATATGGTAGAAAATCTAGATGTTTTACCAAAGTTATCTTCAAGAAAATTGGCTGAAAAAACGTATACTTCACCAACGACTATAGTACGTTTTGTCAAGAAATTAGGTTATCAAAATTATAATGATTTTAAATATAATATTATTTCTAAACTAAAAAATAATAATGAAGAAAGTCAAATAACCTCTCATGAAAAAGCATTATCTGTTTTAAATAAAGTTGAAAAAATACAAATTGAAGCGATGAATGATTTTAAAAATAAAATCTCTTTAGAAACATTTCAAGAAATAATCGATGCATGTTATCAACATCAATATATTGATATAATCGCTAATGATTGTAATGCGATTTTAGGAAAATATGCTTTACATTATTTAAGTTCATTAGGAAAGATCGTACAGGTTTATCATGAAACAGATCAACAAATTTATGCCAGTATGAATGTTCCTCATGATCATTTAGTCATTATTATTAGTAAATATGCTTTGCATGAAACACTTTTAAATTGTGCTTTAACTTTAAAAAGAAGGCATATTAAAACGATTGCTATTACGAATCATCAAGAAAATATCTTATCAAAAAGATGTGATTACGTATTAGCTATTCCTTTTTATACAAATAAAGATCGTTTTGATGAACTACAATTTCATATAACTGTTAAATATATTTTTGATTGTCTATTTTCAACTTTATATTCATATGATATTGAAAAAGCTAAACAGATGACAAAGGTTCATACCGCTATCTTTTTTGATAAGATGTAACATTGTTACATCTTGTTTTTTTATTCTTGTAAACAATGTTACACAATCAACTTAAAGCCTTGTGAAAACACTTACAATTTCTATAATGACAAGTGGAGGTAAGAGAAAATGAAAAATATTATGTTAGTATGTGGGGCAGGAATGTCTACAAGTTTATTAGTTACAAAAATGGAAAAGGCAGCAAAGGCTTTAGGTGATGAGGTCCATATTTTTGCTTTACCGATTTCAGAAGGAATTAAAAGATTACAAGAAGTGGATTGTTGTTTACTTGGACCACAAGTAAGATATGAAAAGAAAAATATTGAACAAAAGATTCAAGAGTTAGGATTAAGTGTTCCTTTTGATGTTATTGATATGAGAGATTATGGTACTATGAATGGTGAAAAGGTATATGCCTTTGCTAAAGCATTAATGGGTGAGTAGGATGGCATTTCCAAAAGATTTTTTATGGGGTGGAGCGAGTGCAGCTCACCAATTTGAAGGAAATTATCATGGTGATGGTAAAGGACTTTGTTCAGCTGATTGTGTTACACGTGGAGATGGTAGAAAGAATATTCAAAGACGTGTCACTTTTAAAACGCCTGATGGAAAAGTAGGGTCACAAGTTGTTTTTCCATATGATGATTTACCTGAAGGGGCGATTGTTCAATGTTTGGATAATGAATATTATCCAACACATGAGGCTGTTGATCATTATCATCATTATAAAGAAGATATTGCTTTAATGGCAGAAATGGGCTTTAAATGTTATCGTATGTCTATTAATTGGTCACGTATTTATCCTTTAGGATATGGAAAAGTTAATGAAGAAGGTTTGAAATTTTATGATGATTTATTTGATGAATGTTTAAAGTATGGTATTGAACCGGTTGTCACACTTTTCCACTTTGAAACACCATTACAACTTGTTAATGAAATGGGTGGTTGGATTGATCGAAGATGTGTTGATTATTTTGTTGAATACTGTAAAACTGTTTTTACTAGATATCAAAATAAAGTGAAATATTGGATGACTTTTAATGAAATCAACAATATGGAAATTCTACCACTCTATGCTGGAGGTATGGTTAAAAATGATGATCAATCTAAAGCCGTTGGTTCTTATCATCAATTTTTAGCCAGTGCTAAAGCTGTTAAATTGGCACATCAAATCAATCCTGATATGAAAGTAGGAATGATGATTGCTTATACAGCTTGTTATGCTTTAACATGTAATCCAATTGATGAATTAAAGAAAATGAAAGATGATCAAATCAGGCATTTTTATATGGATGTTCAATGTCGAGGGGCTTATCCTTCATATAAATTAAAAGAATATGAAAGAAAAGGAATTGTTTTACCAATTCAAGAAGGTGACTTAAATATATTAAAAGAAGGCACAGTAGATTATATTGGTTTTAGTTATTATTCAAGTTCTTGTGTTTCTGGTGATCCAAAACAAGAAACGACAAGTGGAAATATGACAACATCTGTTATTAATCTGTATCTTGAAAAAAGTGCTTGGGGTTGGTTAATTGATCCTATAGGCTTAAGAATAGCGTTAAATCAACTACAAGAAAGATATCAACTACCTTTATTTATTGTAGAAAATGGTTTAGGAGCATTAGATCAATTTGAAAACGGAAAGATTCATGATGATTATCGTATTGATTATTTAAGAAAACATATTCAAGCTATGAAAGATGCTATTGAAATAGATGGTGTTGATTTAATGGGTTATACCCCTTGGGGATGTATTGATCTTATTTCTGCAGGAACTGGAGAAATGCAAAAAAGATATGGTTTTGTTTATGTAGATAATGATGATTTAGGTAAAGGAACTAAAAAACGTTATAAAAAAGATTCATTTTATTGGTATCAAAGAGTTATTCAAAGTAATGGTAATGATTTAGGAGAATAATTATGATAGGAACCATTGCAGCGATATTAACAACAGGTTCATTTTTGCCACAAGCTTTCAAAGTCATTAAAACAAAAGATACAGAAGGTATTTCTTTATTAATGTATATCATGAATGTAACAGGTATCTTTTTATGGTTTATTTATGGTTTAATGATTCATGATGGAGCACTTATTATAGCAAATGGTATTACGTTTGTTTTATCATCTATTATCTTAATATGTAAATTAAAATATAAATAGGAGAAAGATTATGCTTCATAAAGTTAAGGTTACAGTTATTGATAAAAAATGTTATGTTGATTTACAAGAACAATACTGTCATGATCCTAAGTCAGGACCTTGTCCTTGTTATCAAGTAGGAGATGAATTTATTTTTGAAAGATATGGTGGCAAAGATGACTATTGGCATGGTGGCTTAAATACTCTTGTTAAAACAAAAGGGAATCCAGAGATGATTGCTGGTGGAAGTAAAATGCCTTTTTGCTCGGAGGTATGGGATGCTATTTCTAGATATATTTATACAGGCCTTCAAGGTGGTTCAATCATGAAAGGTTGGATGAAGGATGAAAATACGATGATTACTTGTTGTAATGATGGTACAAGACCTGTTATTTTTAAAATTGAAAGACTTGATTATAAGGTTTTATATGTTGATGATTTAAATAATGACCAAATAACAACACTTACTTCTTTAGAAAATGTATCATCAATTGAAAAGAAAGAACAATGGATTGAAGTTTTTCTACGTCATGAAATAGATAATCAAAGCTTATTGAATTATTGTCAACACCATGGAATCCATGTATTAAAAATAGATGAATAATCTTAATAAATCAATTGTATTTTGAGACAAAAATTGCTATTATAACAGTGGAGAAATTGTCTTCAAAAATCAGGAGATTCCCTGCCAAACAGTGGGAGCTAAAAAATCAGGAAATTCCTTGCCAAACAGTAGGAGCTAAAAAATCAGGAGATTCCCTGCCAAATAGTGGGAGCTAAAAAATCATAGATTTCTTATAAGAAATCAAATACTTATACGAAGAGATAACCTCTTCGTTTTTTTATTATCTAAAAGGAGCTATATTTATGAAATTATATGAAATTGATAGTCAATATATGGAATATTTATACAAAGCAGATTCAAAAGTTTTAATACATAATAGTGGAAATCATCAAAGAAAATTTATTGCTATAAAAGTATTAATAAATGGTTATAAGTATTTTGTTCCATTATCTTCACCTGATAAAAGAGATTATTATAATGATCAAGATGGTCATAAAAGAGTTCAATTTACACGAGTTCCAACTATTAAAAGAATATTTAATGGAAATCCAACGGTTGAATCATATCTAGGAAAGTTATTATTTAATAATATGATTCCTGTTCCTGAAGGATGTTATCATGAGTTTAATATTTTTTTAGAAAAAGATTTAAAGTATAAGGGATTATTAATAGATCAAGTTCAGGTTTTAAGAAGTTTTAAAAATCAAGAGGATATATTGAGACGAGCACAAATTGTTTATAAACTGAAAAAAAGAAAATCTTCTTATAATTATATAAAATTAGCAACGGTTGATTTTGAATTATTGGAAAGAAATTGTGATGAATGGAATAAGGTGTTTATAAAATAAGGATGTTAATGATTTGTTCAAAAAAATATACTATAATAATGTAAGAAACGAAAGGAGAGACTTATGAAAAAATATTTAGCGTTTGATGTTGGGGGAACATCTGTCAAATATGCTGTTGTAAATGAAGAAGGAGAAGTGTCTTCATCAAATAAATTTAAAACACCAGATACACTAGAAAAAATGTATCAAGAAATAGAAAATGTAGCTCATGAATATCAAGATGTAGAAGGAATCGCTTTATCAATGCCAGGAGCTGTTGATAGTGATGGTGGTATTATTTATGGTTCAAGTGCTATCGATTATATTCATGGTCCAAATATTAAAGAAGATTTAAAACAACGTTTAAATAAAGATGTTGAATTTGAAAATGATGCTAACTGTGCGGCCCTTGCAGAAGTATGGAAAGGTGTTGCATGTCATGAAAATGATTGCTGTTTTATTGTTAGTGGGACAGGAATTGGTGGAGCAGTTATTAAAGATCGTCATGTTCATCATGGAAATGCATTACATGGTGGAGAATTTGGTTATATGATTATGAGATATGATCAAGATGAAAAGAAATATTATACATGGTCAGATGATGGATCAACTGTTGCGGTAACTAAAAGAGTAGCTAAGGAATTAGGCGTTGATTATCATACTTTAGATGGTAAAGAAGTTTTTGATCAAGCAGATAATAATGAAGTTTATAAAAAATATGTTGATGAATATTATCGTACTCTTGCAATGGGTATTTATAATTTACAATATGCTTATGATCCAAGCATGATCATTATTGGTGGAGCTATTTCATCAAGAAGTGATTTATTAGATAAAGTCAATGAACAATTAGATATTATTTTTTCTCAATTAACGCATGCACATGTACGACCAAATATTAAAGTATGTCAATTTGGCAATGATGCAAATTTAATTGGAGCAACTTATCATTATATTCAAAGACATTAAGGAGGATTTTATGAATAAAGCAATACCTAAAATTAATACACAACTTAGAAGTCATACAATTCTTGTACCTGAAGTTTATCGTGAAGCTACAGGAGTTTTAATTAATGGAAAAAGAATTAAATCACTCGTTTTTTCAACAGATGTAGCGGTGATTGCTAATTGTAATGCGGATGCTGTTATTGCAGTTTATCCTTTTACACCAACAATACAAATTACAGAAGCAATTATTTCAGTTGCGCAAAGACCTGTTTTTGTTGGTGTTGGTGGTGGAACAACTGCCGGTAAACGTGTTGAATCGATTGCTTTAGATGCAGAGTTACATGGAGCAACAGCTGTTGTTTTAAATGCACCAACAACAACTGAATTTGTTCAAAATCTAGCAGATGATATTGATATTCCTGTTGTTTTAACAATTGTTTCTTTAAATGAAGATTTAGAAAAAAGAATGTTACATACAAAAGCAAATATTATAAATGTATCTGGAGGAAAAGATACTGTTAAAATCGTTAAAAAATTAAGAGAAATTGATCCTAATTTCCCTATTATTGCTACTGGTGGACCAACAGAAGAAACAGTTAGAGAAGTTATTCAAGCAGGAGCAAATGCTGTAACCTTTACACCACCTACAAATGGTGAAATCTTTAAAGGAATGATGGAAGAATATCGACATAGATATGATTAAGAGGAGAAATCCTCTTTTTTTTTGAGATGATTTTCTATATAATTGACAAAGAGGTGAATGAAATGAAACAATATTTAGATATGTGTCAATATATATTAGAAAACGGTCAAGATAGAGATGATCGTACAGGAACAGGAACACGTAGTGTTTTTGGCTATCAAACACGTTATGATTTAACAGATGGTTTTCCTTTACTTACAACAAAGAAAATGTTTTTAAGACCTATTGCTGAAGAATTATTATGGTTTATTAAAGGAGATACTAATATAAAATATCTTGTTGATAGAAATGTGAAGATTTGGAATGAATGGCCTTATGAGGCTTTTAAGAAAAGTGAAGATTTTCATGGAGAAACTTTAGAAGAATTTGTTGCTAAAATCAAAGAATTACCAGCAGATGATCCATTTGTTGTTAAATATGGTGAATTAGGACCAGTTTATGGTAGACAATGGCGTAATTTTAATAATGAGGGTGTTGATCAAGTAGCAAAACTTGTTGATTCATTAAAAAATAATCCATTTTCAAGAAGACATATTATTTGTGCCTGGAATCCAGCAGAAGTTGATGAAATGGCACTTCCACCATGTCATGCTTTTTTACAATTTTATGTAAGCAATGATAAAAAATATTTAAGTTGTCAATTATATCAAAGAAGTGCAGATACATTTTTAGGAGTACCATTTAATATTGCATCTTATGCTTTATTTACAGCAATGCTTGCTCAAGTATGTGGGTACAAACCAAAGGAATTTGTGCATACTATAGGAGATGCTCATATTTATAAAGATCATTTTGGTGTTGTTAAGGAACAAATTTCTAGAACTCCTTATCCTAAATGTCAACTTGTTTTAAATCCAGAAGTTAAATCTATTTTTGATTTTACAATAGATGATATAAAAATTGAAAATTATCAATCTCATGGTAAACTTGTTGGAAAGGTGAGTGTCTAATGATTTCTATTATTGTAGCAACAGATGATGATTTATTAATTGGTAAAAAAGATTCTTCTAATGGAATGCCTTGGCATAATAAAGAAGATTTACAACATTTTAAAAAAACAACACTTCATCAAACAATTTTAATGGGAAAAACAACATACATGGCAATAGGAAGACCACTTCCTCATAGAAAAACAATTGTTGTAACACGTGGTGAATTAGATGATGAACGTGTAGAAGTAAGACATGATTTAGTAGAAACGATTCAAGAATATAAAAATAAAAAGGAAGATTTATTTATTTGTGGAGGGGCTTCTATTTATAAGCAAGCACTTCCTTATGTAGATGAGTTGATTATTTCTAGAATACCAGGAAAACATGAAGGTGAAACTTATTTTCCTAAGTTTGATGATTTTGATTTTAAATTAGTGAAACAAGAACAATTAGAAACATTTACATTACAAATATATAAAAAGGGATGATTATATGAAAAGAATTATTTTAGTTGTATTAAGATGTATTTTTAAATTACCTTATTGGTGGTTTTATAAATTAAAACAATATCAAAATAAAGAAAAATATCCAACAATTGATGAAGGATATCAATTTATACATAATGTTGCTGATGAAATTGTAAAAAAAGCAAGAGTAGATTTAGAATGTTATGGTTTAGAAAATCTTCCTCAAGAAAATGGATATCTCATTACTCCTAATCATCAAGGATTATTTGATATTGTGGCTGTTTTTAAAACACATGATAAAACAGCTAAATTTGTATTAAAAAAAGAATTAGCATCTACAATTTTAATTAAAGATGTTGTTAAAACATTAGACTATTATGCTTTAGATCGTAGTAATATTAGAGATGGTGCAAAAATGGTCAAAAATGTTTCTAAAGAAATAGAAGCAGGTATGAATTGTGTTATTTATCCAGAAGGAACACGTTCTAAACAAGGAAATAAAATGGGTGAATTTAAAGGTGGAACCTTTAAAATTGCTTTAAAATCTCATTGTCCAATTGTTCCAGTAGCAATGATTGATTGTTATCAAGTATTTGATAACAATACAATTAAACCCGTAAAAGCACAAATTCATTATTTAAAACCAATTGAATATGATGAATATAAAGATTTAAAAACACCTGAAATTGCTGCTCTTGTTCAAAGTAGAATTCAAGCGTGTATGGATGAGTATTGTTAATGTTTATACATGTAAATGGTGTGCGCTTGTTTTATGAAAAACAAGGAACAGGGAAACCTTTAATTTTACTTCATGGAAATGAAGAAGATCATCGTATTTTTGATGAAGCTATAGAATTATTAAAAAAGCATTATACTGTTTATGCTGTTGATTCTAGAGGACATGGTCAAAGTGATAAAGTTCTAGAATATCATTATCTAGATATGGCAAAGGATATCCAAGAAATGATTGAACAACTTGAATTAAAAGATGTTTCTTTAATGGGAAGTAGTGATGGAGCAATTATTGGTTTATTAATAGGAAGTCTTTATCCAAAACTTGTAGATCATTTAATTCTTGCAGGAGTCAATGTTAAACCCAATGGTGTTATATTAGAAGTTTATCAAGAAATGAAGGAACAATATCAAAAAACAAAAAATCCTTTAATTAAAATGATGTTAGAAGAACCCCATATTTCTAATCAACAACTTCATCAAATAGAAGCTAAAACATTACTACTTGCAGGAAGTGATGATTTAATTAAATTAGATCATATTGAACGTATTTCACATCATATTAAAAACTGTGAGTTTAGAATTCTCGAAGGAGAAGATCATAGCAGTTATATTATTCATAACAAAAAGATTGCTAAAATTATATTAGAAGAATTAAAATAAAGAACCGTTAAGGTTCTTTATTTGTTAAGAAGTAATGATGCTTTTTCAATATATTTTTGATGATGTTTATCAAAAATACAATCAGGATCATGATAATAAGTTTCTAAAACATCACACATTTTAAGTAGTTCACTATAAGCATCATGAACTTTATTTTTAGTTGAATGATTTTTAATAGCTTGAACGATAATATCCATTTCTTCATTTTCAAACAATAAACTTTCTTCTAATATCTTTCTAGCAAGTTCACTTGAAAGTTGAGCATGATTAAATGAAGTATTATTTTTATAAACGGAATAATCATGTAAAAGTCCCATGATAGCGCATAATTCATCATCTAATTGCATATAATGACTATAGGCAATACACAAGGTTGATACTCCAAATAAATGACGATAGCCTTGTCTTTTTTTATTTCCAAAACAGTTTTTTTCAAGTTCTTGATAAACAATTTTTTCAATTTCTAAATATCTTTTCATCGTCTAAGTCCTTTAGGATATAAATTTTTAACTTGATTATTACTTTCTTTATAGAAAGAAAGAGGATAACCATCTACAAAAATAACACCATATCCTTTTTGATTATTTCCTTTTAATGTTAAACCAGAAAGATAATCTTTTACTTCTTGACTATCACATTTAAAATCATAAGATCTTTTAACATCTTCTTTATTTAAAGTAAGAGCAAGTGAAAGACTTGGTTCAAATCTCCCTTTTTTACATTCTCCTAAATAAAGACCATTTCTTAAAACTTTGATTGGAAGTTCAGGAAAATGATTTAAAATGGCATAGACATGATTATTTGATTGATAAAGATAAGGTGGTACAGAAATATTTAAGTTTTCTTGATAAAACTTTTGAACAAGTTGTAACTGTTCTTTCTTTAAATTTGGTTTTAAGATTTTTTCTTTTGAAACAGCTGTTTCTGTTGTTTTTTGTAACATAGCTATAAATTGTCCTTCACCACGATTAATATGAGGATACATTCTAATAGTCCCTTCAATAAAACCATCAGACATGCCTTCTTTTTTATCAATAGGAAGTAATTTCATTCCTAATTCATTGATCATATATTCAACTTGTTTTTCATTTTCTTCTAAAGAATAAGTACATGTAGAATAAATTAAAATTCCATCTTTTTTAAGCATTTGATAAGCTTGATCAATTAAATTTCTTTGAATATAAGCACATTCATTTACTTTTTGCATTGACCAAGTATTGATAGCTTCTTTATCCTTTCTAAACATACCTTCTCCAGAACAAGGAGCATCTAAAATAATCTTATCGAAAAAACTTTTAAACTTCATTTTTAAAGGATCACAATTTGTTACAATTGTATTTTTTAATCCAAATCTTTCAATATTACTTGATAAAATAGAAGCACGTAATTTAGAAATATCATTAGCAATCATTAATCCTTCATTAGAAAGACGACTGGCAACATAACACGTCTTACCTCCAGGAGCACCGCACATATCTAAAACATAATCATTTTCTTTGATATCTAAACATGATGCAACGCTCATAGCACTTGGCTCTTGAATATAATAAAGTCCACACATAAAATAAGGACTTTTTCCTAATGGATAATGAAGATAATCAAAATAATACCCACCATCTACATAAGGATGTTTTTCTATATACTGATGATTTAAATGATTTAAAACATCCTTTTTTAAAGGATTTAAATAAAATCCTTTAACTTCATTTTCATTTAAAGAATTAATAAAAGCATCAAAATCATCTTTTAATAATTCTTTCATTCGTTCAATAAATAATTCATTCATTACATTTTCCCCTCAATAAAATAAGTTGCTTCCATATCGGCAACACTTAATGCAAAAGCAATAGGAAACATTTCAAAAGCTTTTCCAACATTTCTAGCATCTTCATTTCCAGAAAAGCCCATATGATATCTGATCGCAAAAGCTTCTTCTCTTGTAAGACGCATATAACCACTGATCATATAAACACTTTTTTCACCATGACCATAAGGTAATTGATCATCATATTCATAGTTTGGTACTTGAATCCATTGACCATCTTTTTTAACATTACGTGTTCCCTTTTTATAACAATTAATTTTACATAAATCATGTAATAATGAAACAATCGCAATTGTTTCTTCACTATAATGCATTTGATATGTATCTTTCACTCTTTCTCTTTGAAGATAATCTTTCAAACAATCATATACATTTAAACTATGTTCAAGTAATCCACCATCATAGCTTCCATGAAATCTTGCACTGGCAGGTGCTTCAAAGAAATCAGAATGTGGAGATAATAAATATTCAAGAAGTTTTTCACTTCCAGGTCTTTTTATATTTGTTTTATATAATTCTATAAATCTTTCTTTATTTGTCATAATCATTCCTCTTTTTTTTATATTTTATCGAAAACATGCTTTTTCTTCAATAAAAGTATGAAATAAAATATCAAGGACATACTAGAAATGAAAGAAGGAATAAAATGAAAAGATATATTATAACGTTGATACTTTTAATAACTTGTACTTTTACTTTAACAGGCTGTAGAAATCAAACAACAGATAGTGGTTTTAAAGGGAATGTAGAAATTGCTTGGGATGATGTAAAAGATGATTTTGATCAGATAGATCAAGATGTTGAAAATGATACCTCTAAACAAGATGTTAAAGCTTTAACACAAACAATTTTAGATGGTTATGATAAAATCAAAGAAGGAATTACTCAAGACAATCAAGAGGAAGCTAAAAAAGTTTATGAAGCTGCAAGTCGATTAGAGTATATAGAAAAAAATACAGATCAAAAGTTATCAAGTGAAGAAAAAGAAATTTTAGAATTAGGAAAGAAAACGAAAACATTGATGATGCATTATTATGGAAATGGGGAAGGTGTTTTTCAAGATGCTGTAGATGATGTAGAAAATGGGATTGATCGCGTAAAAAATTTTACTGAAGAAAAATGGAATGATTTTAAAGATAAATTAGAGTAGGGAATACTCTTTTTTTATTTTTTGCTTGTTTTATAATAAAGGTCTTGTTATAATAATAAGGCACACAAGCCCGAATGGCGAAATTGGTAGACGCAGCAGACTCAAAATCTGCCGGTGTAACAGCTGTACCGGTTCGAGTCCGGTTTCGGGCACCATACTTGCGGGTGTAGTTCAATGGTAGAACTTCAGCCTTCCAAGCTGACTACGTGGGTTCGATTCCCATCACCCGCTCCAAGTGATGATAACATCTCTGATGAGATGTTTTTATTATATTTAAAACAAATGGTTGACAGATGGTGACAATTTGTATATAATGTAATCACATTTGATATAAATACTGTGAAAAGAAAGAGTAGACGTTGATCTTTAGCGTAGAGATTTCCTGGTAGGTGAAAAGGAAAGTAGAGATTTTTGTTGAATTCATCTTGGAGTAGAGTGTTGAACAGTTTTAAGTAGGCATCTCCGGTTACACCCGTTAAAGTGGAAGAGTATGATTGTACTCGATGAGGTTAGTATAGTAATATACTAATAAACAAAGGTGGTATCACGAAGCGATAGCTCTCGTCCTTAGAGGATGAGAGCTTTTTTATTTATATCAAGGGAAATGAAGAAAAGGGGACAATTAATATGATTATTGTAATGAAATCAACAGCATCTAAAGAAGATGTAGAAAAAGTATCAGGATCAGTAGAAAAATTAGGGTTAAGAGTAAATGTTGTAAATGGGGCAACACAATCAGTTATTGGAATTATTGGAGATACAACAAAAGTAGATCCAGAATCGATTGAAGTCGATCCAGCCGTAGAAAAGGTCATGCATGTATCAGAACCATATAAATTAGCTAATAGAGCTTTCCATCCAGAAGATTCAGTCATTGATGTTGGTGGCGTTAAAATTGGTGGTGGACATCTAGCAGTGATTGCAGGACCATGTTCAGTAGAAAGCAAGGAACAAGTCATTGAAATCGCTAAAGCAGCCAAAGCAGCAGGAGCAAATCTTTTAAGAGGTGGAGCATTCAAACCAAGAACATCACCATATGCCTTCCAAGGAATGGGATCAGCAGGATTAGATATTCTAGTAGCAGCTAAAGAAGCAACAGGACTACCAATCGTTTCAGAATTGATGGATGCAGAATACTTAGATGAATTCATTGAAAAAGTAGACTTGATTCAAATAGGAGCAAGAAACATGCAAAACTTTGATTTATTAAAGAAAGTAGGGAAAGCAACAAAGAAACCTATTTTGTTAAAAAGAGGATTGAGTGCAACATATCAAGAATGGATCATGTCAGCAGAATATATCATGGCAAGTGGAAATCCAAATGTCATCTTATGTGAAAGAGGAGTAAGAACATTTGAATCATATACAAGAAATACATTAGATTTACAAGCAATCCCAGTGATCAAAGAATTGACACACTTACCAATCATTATCGATCCAAGTCATGCCGGAGGAAAATGGTGGTTAGTGAATCCAATGGCAAAAGCAGCATTAGCAGCAGGATGTGATGGATTAATGATAGAAGTGCATAACAATCCAGAAAAAGCGTTATGTGATGGACCACAATCATTAAAACCAGCCAAATTCGAACAATTAATGAAAGAAATAAAACCAATTGCAGATGCAGTAGGTAAAGAAATTTAAGGTGATTAAAATGGAAATGATCGTTAATTTAAAGGAACATAGTTATCCTATTTATATAGAAAAAAATATTTTAAAACATGCAAATGAAAAAATAAAAGAAATTTTTAAAGGAAAGAAAATTATGATCATTTCCGATGATCAAGTTTATCCTTTGTATGGTGATGATTTGACTTTAAATCTTGAAAAAGATTTTAAAGTCAATCATGTTATCGTTCCTCATGGAGAAAAATCAAAACGTTTTGATATGTTACCAACACTTTATAAAGCATGTTTAGATTTTAAACTTACTAGAACAGACTTAATCATTGCTTTAGGTGGTGGTGTGATTGGTGATATGGCAGGATTTGTTGCAAGTAGTTATTTAAGAGGTGTTAAACTTGTCCAAATACCAACTTCATTACTTGCACAAGTGGATAGTTCTGTTGGTGGAAAAGTGGCAGTTGATTTACCTGAAGGTAAAAATCTTGTTGGGGCTTTTTATCATCCTTCAATGGTTTTGATTGATCCATGTACATTAAAGACATTAGATCCACATTTTATTAGTGATGGCATGGGAGAAGTTATTAAATATGGATGTATTAAAGATAAAAAATTATTTGATCAATTAAATTCTTATCAAAATTTTGAAGAACTCTATGAATTTATTGATGAAATCATATATAATTGTGTCAACATCAAAAGAGAAGTTGTTGAAAAAGATCAATTTGATTTTGGTGATCGTTTATTACTCAACTTTGGTCATACATATGCTCATGCAATTGAACAATATTATCATTATGAAAAATATTCTCATGGTGAAGCAGTAGGTATTGGAATGTATCAAATTACAAAACTTGCTGAAAGTCTAGATTTGACAAAAGCAGGATCTTCCATGCAAATTAAAGAAATTTTACAAAAATATAATTTACCTTATGAATGTCAAGTTGAAACAAAGAATCTTATTCAAGCTATTTCCTTAGATAAAAAGAATATTAATAATTCATTATCTGTTGTTTTATTAAAAGAAATAGGAGATAGTTATGTTTATCAAACAAATCAAGAATTTTTATTAAAAAAAGAAAGGGTATAAAATGAGTCAAATTAAGTTAATTCCTACAAAACTAAAAGGAAAAGTATCTGTTCCACCTTCAAAATCATTAGCACATCGTGCAATTATTGCTGCTAGTCTTGCTAAAGGTATTTCAAGAATTGATCATATTGAATATTCTCAAGATATTAAAGCAACAATTCATGCAATGGAAGCACTTGGAACAATCATAGAACAACATGAAGATTATTTAATTATTAATGGAAACTATACGTTTACTAAAAATAATACCATGCCAGGAGTACAAATAGATTGTGAAGAATCAGGATCTACACTTCGTTTTATGGTACCTATTTCTCTTGTTAAAGAAAATAAAGTACGTTTTATAGGAAGAGGACAATTAGGGAAAAGACCATTAGATACTTATTATGAAATTTTTGAAAGACAAAATATTGGTTATTTATATCGAGAAAATGTTTTAGATTTAAATGTTGTTGGTGAATTAAAACCTGATTTATATCGTATTCCAGGTAATATTTCATCACAATTTATTACTGGTTTATTATTTGCACTTCCTTTATTATCATTTGATTCTATTATTGAAATTACGACACCACTTGAAAGTAAAGGATATATTGATTTAACTTTACAAATCTTAAAGCTTTATGGTATTGAAGTTATTAATCATGAATATAAACAATTTATTGTAAGAGGTAGACAAGAATATAAAGCAAGAGATTATCGTGTTGAATCTGATTTTTCTCAAGCAGCTTTCTATTTAGTAGCAGGTGCTTTAGGAAACGATGTTACATTATTAGATTTAAATTTAGATTCTTTACAAGGTGATAAAGCAACAATTGATTTTTTAAAACAGATGAATTGTGAAATTGTGGAAAATGATGAAGGAATTAAAGTGGTGAGTCATGGTTTAAAAGCGACAACTGTGGATGCGAGCCAATGTCCTGATGTTATTCCAGTTGTTTCTCTTGCTTTAGCACTTGCAAATGGACATAGTGAAGTTATCAATGCCGGACGTTTACGTATTAAAGAATGTGATCGTCTTCAAGCAACGGTAGAAGAATTAAATAAATTAAAAGCACATGCAGTTGAACATGAATCATCTATGGAATTAGATGGTGTAGAAACTTTAACTGGTGGAAATGTGTCTAGTCATGATGATCATCGTATGGCCATGATGCTTGCGATTGCTTCTACTGTATGTCAAGAACCAATCATTATTGATAATAAAGAATGTGTAAAAAAATCTTATCCAAGTTTTTGGGAAGATTTCGAGATGTTAGGAGGAAAGATTGATGGGGGCAACTTATAAAAATAATATAGAACTTACAATTTTTGGTGAATCCCATGGAAAAGCTATTGGTATTACCATTGGCAATCTTCCTAGCGGTATTCAAATTGATTTAGATGAAGTTTCGCGTGATATGAAAAGAAGAGCACCAGGACAAAATAAAATGTCCACAGCAAGAAAAGAAGCTGATCAAGTCGAAATTTTATCAGGATTGCAAGATGGCATTACTACAGGGGCACCTCTTACAGGAGTCATCTATAATAGTGATCAACATTCTAAAGATTATTCTTTACTTAAAACAAATATGCGACCAGGACATAGTGATTATCCAGCTTATATTAAATATAAAGGATTTAATGATGTCCGTGGGGGTGGTCATTTTTCTGGAAGAATTACAGCTCCAATCGTTTTTGCGGGAAATATTGCTAAACAAATTTTAAAACAAAAAGGAATTCAAGTAGGGGCACATATTTTATCAATTGGAAAAATCAAAGATGAAAAATTTCCAGTGGATGTTGATGATGCTTTATTATCAAAATTGAGTGAAAAACAATATCCAACAATTAAAGATGATGTTTTTGAAAAAATGGAAGAAACTATTTTAAAAGCTAAAGAAAATTTAGATAGTGTTGGTGGAAAAGTTGAATGTGTTGCTTTACATGTTCCTGCTGGAGTAGGTGAACCTTTCTTTGATTCTTTAGAAAGTCATTTATCTTCTTTAATGTTTTCAATTCCAGCCGTTAAAAGTGTTTCTTTTGGTGATGGAGAAAGTATTGATGAAATGTTAGGTAGTGAAGCTAATGATTGTTATTATTATGATGAAGAAGGAAATGTAAAAACTTCTACAAATCATAATGGAGGAATCACTGGTGGTATTACAAATGGTATGCCTGTAAGTTGTACGGTTACTTTTAAACCTACACCTTCAATTGCTAAAAAACAAAAGACGATTAATATTGAAACAAAAGAAAATGTTGAATTAGAAATAAAAGGAAGACATGATACTTGTATTGTTCAAAGAGCAGTTGTTGTTGTAGAAGCAATGATGGCTTTAGGAATACTTGATATGATGGGGGAATAAGTATGAAAGATTTAAAACAATGTCGAATTGAAATAGATGAAATTGATCAACAATTAATGGAACTTTTTGAAAAACGTATGGCTCTTTCTAAAAGTGTAGTGGAATATAAAATTGAAAACCATTTAGAAATCTTTCAACCTGAAAGAGAAAGAGAAGTTATTGAAAAAAATTTAAATCGTTTAAATAATGATCAATTAAAAGAATATGCAAGATGTTTTATTCAAGAAATGATGACAGTTTCTAAATCTTATCAATCAGATTTATTACCTCTTGAATTAGATAAAAATATTAAAACAGAATTTAAAAAGAATCCTGTTGTAGGTTATCAAGGAATTGCAGGAGCTTTTTCACAAAGTGCTGTAGAAAATTTCTTTGGTGAAGGAACTAAAAATATTGGTTATAAAGATTTTGAAGATGTTTATGTAGCTTTAGAAAATGGAGAAATTGATTATGGTGTTTTACCAATTGAAAATAGTTTAACAGGTTCAATTAATGATAACTATGATTTAATTAGAAAATATGGTTTCTATATTGTAGGAGAAACAGCAGTTAATGTCAGTCAATGTTTAATGGCACTTCCAGGAACAAAGATTGAAGATATCAGACAAGTTTACTCACATCCACAAGGATTAGCACAATCAAGTGAATTTTTATATCAACATCGTTATATTGAACAAAGACCATTTCAAGATACAGCTATGGCTGCTAAATATGTAATGGATTCAAAAGATCCAACTAAAGCAGCAATTGCATCACCACTTGCATGTAAACTTTATGGTTTAGAAATGTTAAAAGAAAATGTACAAAATAAGAAAAACAATAGAACACGTTTTATGGTGATTTCAAAAGAACTTATTTGTCCAAAAGAAAGTGATAAAGTTTCAGTGATTTTCACTTTACCACATCAAGTTGGAGCATTAGATAACATGTTACAAACAATTAAACAAAGTCAAATTAATATGGATCGTATTGAATCAAGACCAATTGAAACACAATATTGGCAATACTATTTCTATATTGATTTTGAAGGAAATATGCATGAAGAAAGAATTCAACGTGCTATTAATAAAATGAAAGCAAATAGTACAACATTAAAAGTATTGGGAAATTATAAAAGGGCGTAAGAATGAAAAATATTATATTAGTGGGAATCATGGGGTGTGGTAAAACAACCATCTCCAAATTATTATCAGAAAAATTAAAAATGCCAGTCATTGATATGGATGAATATATTGAAAAGAAATATCAATGTACAATACCTGATATGTTTGCAATCTCAGAAGATTATTTTAGGGATAGAGAAAGTGAAGCATGTTTGGATATGGCGAAACTTGATGGATATATTATTTCTACAGGAGGGGGAGTCATCAAGAGAAAGAAAAATAGAGATGTTTTAAAACAAGCAGGATCTGTTTTCTATATTGATCGACCTGTAGATAATATTGTAACTGATGTAGAAATAGCACATCGACCATTATTAAAAGATGGACCAGAAAAACTTTATCAACTTTTTGATGAAAGACATCAACTTTATTTAGATAGTTGTCACTATCATGTAAAAAATGATGGAACATTAGATGATATTGTTAATAAAATTGTAGAAGATGTTCAAGAAGACTAGACTTATAAGTTTAGTCTTTTCTTTTTTTCTAAATTTCTTAGCTATAAATTTAGGAAGTCTCAAATTTGTTTTAAGTTTGTCTCAAGTTTTTATAATAACTAGGTAAAATAATTTGATTATTGTATAATAGAAACACAAAAAGAGGAGTAAAAACTCCAACTTTTATTCATGTATAGAAGATTTAATATAGTTTTTAAAGAGAGTGTAGATAATAGATGTTAAAGGAATAAATAAGAACATTCCCATGATGCCCATTAAGTTTCCACCAATAATGACAGCTACAAAAACCCAAATAGAAGGAAGACCTACTGAATTACCGACAACATGAGGATAAATGAAGTTTCCTTCAATTTGTTGTAAAATGAGAAATAAAACAAGAAATTCTAAAGCTTGAATAGGGTTAACGATACCAATCATGATAATTCCTACAAAGCAACCTATAAAGGCACCAAAAACAGGGATTAGGGCTGTAATTGCAATGACAATGCCCATTAATAAAGCATAAGGCATTTTTAAAATACTCATAGAAATGATAAACATACTTCCAAGAATACAAGCTTCTAGACATTGACAAGTTATAAAGCTTGTAAATGTGTCATTTGAAAGTTTTATGATTTGACAAAGCTTATCTGTTTTATCTTTTCCAATTAAAACAATAGAGGTTGTTTTAAGTTGTTTAGATAGAGTTTCTTTAGAAAAAAGTAAATAGATTGAAAAAACTAAACCAATAAAGAAAGTATATAAGTTATTGATTGTATTAGATAAAATTGAAAAGCCTGAATGGAAAAGACTTTGCCAATTATTCATAATTGTTTCATAGAGTGCAGATAAATCAATATCTAAAGAAATAATTGAATCAATTATATTTTTAAAGCTACCATTCATGATGTTTCTATTTTCTTTTAAAAAGTTTAGTAATTGTTCATAGGCATGAGGAGCTAGTTTTACAATTTCTTTTATAGAATGAACAAGCTCAGGTCCAACAATAAAACAAATAAGTAATAGAAAAGTAATAAATAAAACAAGAGTTAAAATAAATGAAAGCATTCTTTTGTTTTTAACATTTTTTAAAAGCTTTTGTTCTAATTGTTTAGTGATAATATTTAAAATAAATGCAATACAAAATCCTACTAAAAAAGGAACAATAAGTTGCCAAATTTTCTGAATAAAACTAAAGACAGTAGATAAATTCAAAACAATTGCTAGTGCGATAGCTGCATAACTTATTAAGTACATGTATTTTTTTAATTCTTTATTGTTTAAAAACATAAATTCACCTCTTTTTTATTATATTTTTTTATATGAACAGAAGATGAAAATTTTAAAAGAAAAGGAGAAAATATGGACTCATTAAAAATATTAACGTATATCTATACTTTTATTATTGGAACATGTATTGCAAGTTTTATCAATGTTGTGATAGAACGTCTTCCAAAAAATGAAGATTTTATAAAAGGAAGAAGTCATTGTGATCATTGTCAAAGAATATTAAGATGGTATGATTTGATTCCTATTATAAGTTTTATTGTTTTAAAAGGAAAATGTCGTTATTGTCAAAAGATGATTTCTAAAAGAGGATTCACGATTGAAATTTTTGGTGGTTTGATAGGAATGTTTTGTTTTTATCAATTTGGAGCTTGTTTACAAATGGTATTGGTGTTTATGATGATAATGATTCTACTGGCAATATCAATGATTGATCTTGATACAATGATTATTCCTGATGGGTTGAATGTTTCTTTATTGATTATTTCCCTTGCTTTGATGTGTTTTAATCAACAAGGAATCGTTGAAAGTCTTTTAGGAATGATTTGTGTTTCGATGTGTATGATTGTTTTAAATTTAATGATTACAGATTCATTTGGTGGAGGAGATATTAAGCTAATGGGGGCTGCTGGAATTGGACTGGGATGGAAAAAGAGTTTATTAGCAGCTTTAATAGCGATTATTCTTGCTGGAAGTTATAGTGTTTATTTATTGATTCAAAAAAAGGTAGATAAGAAAAGTTATCTTGCTTTTGGTCCTTATTTATCTATTGGTATTGTGATAGCGTTTATTTATGGACAGGAGATTATTCATTGGTATTTGAGTATAATGATATAAAGGGTAATTTTTAGGATTTAAAAGAAATTATATTATTAATTTGTATAAAGATAAGTGATACAATGGAAATAGGTGATTTTATGGAATTAGAATTGTTATCATATGAAAAAGAAAATTTACTTCCAGGATGGAAACCTTATTATATTTATTTAATTATGGTAGATCATCAAGAAGTTGGAAGAATTGTTTTAAGAGAAGGTAGTAATGAAGAAAGATATTATGATGGTCATATTGGTTATACGATAGAAGAAGCTTATAGGGGACATCATTATAGTAAGGAAGCTTGTTTGTTGTTGTTTGAAATTGCTAGAGAAAAAGGTTTTAAGCAATTAATGATTAGTTGTTCTCCGCATAATATTGCAAGTCGTAAAATTATAGAATCATTACCTTTTAAATATCTTGAAACTAAAGAAGTCCCTGCATCTTTAAAGAAAAATTTTGATCGAGGAGATTATCTTAAAAGGATATATTGTTTAGATTTGGAGGTTTTATGAAATTTATACATTTAGCTGATTTACATTTAGGAAAAATTATTTATCAAAATAATTTATTAGAGATTCAAATAGATTTATTAAATCAAGTGATGGATTATATGGTTCATGAAAATATTGATACTTTAGTTATTGCTGGAGATGTTTATGATCGAGCAATTGCTTCTAAAGAAAGTATTGCAGCATTAAATGATTTTTTAAAGAAAATGATTCTTCATTATCATAAAAAGGTTTTAATGATTTCAGGAAATCATGATAGTAGTGAAAGACTTAATTTTGCTAGTTCCTTGCTTCAAAGTCAAGGTTTGTATATTGTAAGTTATCCTGAAAAAGAAATTGAGCCCATTGAAATAGAGGGGGTTTATTTTTATTTAGTCCCATTTTTTAAACCTTCTTATATACGTTATTTATATGAAAAAGAGGATTTAAAAACGTATCAAGATGCTTTTGCTTATTATTTAAATCAACAAAATTTTGTAGAAGATCATCCTAAAGTCCTTGTCACACATCAATTTATTGCTGGAAATAAAGAAGTTATTAGAAGTGAAAGTGAAGTAATATTATCAGTAGGAGGCAGTGAAATTATTGATGTTGATTTATGTAAAGATTTTGATTATGTGGCTTTAGGGCATATTCATGCAAGTCAAAAAATTAAATATGATTATGTAAGATATGCTGGAAGTTTAATGAAATATTCATTTGATGAAGTTAATCAAAAAAAAGGAATGGTAGAAGTAAGTATTGATAAACAAGGAGTTACAACAAAAATCATTCCTTTAAAGCCACAAAGAGATTTAATAAAATTAACTGGAAAATATGAAGAGGTTTTACATTATCCAAACAATGAAAATGATTTTATAGCTGTTGAATTATTAGATAAGCAAGTCATTGGACATGCTTATGACTTTTTAAAAGAAAAATATCCATACCTTCTACAAATCACATATCGTTCATTAGAAAAGCTTAAAACTCAACAAACAGCATCTTCATTAGATGTTGAAAAACAATCACCATTAGAAATCTTTAAAGAATTTTATGAAAAAATGAAAGGTGAAGCAATCAGTCAAGAAAGCGAAAAAATCATTCAACAATTATTAGAGGAGGTAGAAGAAGATGATGCCCATTAATCTTACATTATCAGCATTTGGACCTTATCCAAAAGTTATTACAATTGATTTTGAATCATTTCAAGAAGATGGATTATTTTTGATTACTGGTCCTACAGGTAGTGGAAAAACTATGATTTTTGATGCGATGATGTTTGCTTTATATGGTAAAACAAGTGGACAAATACGACAAATAGACAGTTTAAGATGTGATCATGCTGAAAATGAACAACCTACATATGTAGAATTTTCATTTTCTTTACATCAACAAAATTATCTAATTAAAAGAAGTCCTAAATATTATTTAGAAGGTAAAAAAACGCCTAAACAACCAACAGCTTTACTTACTTTACCAGATGGAAAAATGGTAGAAGGAGTTAAAGAAGTAAATCAAAAAATGGTTTCTTTATTAGGAGTAGATGATCAACAATTTAAACAAATATGTATGATTGCTCAAGGTGAATTCACTAAACTTATTATGGCTTCTAGTGATGAAAGAGAAAAAGTACTCAGGGAATTATTTCATAGTGAAACATACCAAAAGTTAGAAGAAAAACTGAAAGAACATTTAAAAGTTTATCAAGATCGTTATGATTTGTTATTAAATAAAAGAAAAGATTTAGTACAAGAATTACAAATAGAAGACTATGATCAATATCTAACTCAACAAACACAACAAATTGCAAGTCAACAAAAAGCACTTGATCAACTCAAACAACAAACAGAAAAACAAAAACAACAGCTACAACTTTATCGTCTTCAAAATCAACGTATTATTCAATTAAAAGATTTAAAACAACACTATCAAGATTTAAAACAACAAGATAAAGATTATCAAGAGTTAAACCAAACAATCAAATCATTAAAAAAAGCACAAGAAACATCTTATCTTTATCAAACTTATACAAAACAACAACAAAAATTAAAGACAATAAAACTTAATCAAGAAGATAGTCAAAAAAAATTATTAGCATTAGAAAACGAGTATCAAAAAAATAAACAACAAGCTAAAACACTTACTGATAAACAACAAAGTAAAGAAAAATTACAAACAGATATTCAAAAAACAAAACAATTGATGAATCAAATTTATCAATATCAAGAAGATTATCAAAATTTACAAACCTTAAAACAACATTATCATATGTTAGATGAAGAACATAAACTTTTTTTAAAAAAGAAAGAAAAGTTTGAAAATGGTTTACAAAGAGACCAAGAAAGAATTCAAAGTGAACAACAAATTCAATCAAAATATGAACTTGTTAAACAACAATATACAAGACTTAATGAACAAAAAACAAAAATTCATCAATTATTTGATTACTATGATCAAACATTAAAAATAAATGAAGACAAGAGTGATTTACAAGAAAATTATACACAAGTAGAGAAAAAGGTAGAATTTGAAAAAACACAATACCAACAAATGGAAAAACTCTATTTTAGAAAGCAAGCAGGAATATTTGCGATGCAATTAGAAGATGAAAAACCATGCCCTATTTGTGGCTCTTTACATCATCCTCATCCAGCACAAATAGAAAAAGAAGATATTACAAAAGAAAAATTAGATCAACAAGTTAAGAAATCAAAACAACAAGAAAATCATTTGCAAGAAATCTTACAAAGTATTTTATTGTTAGATCAAAAAAAAGAATTACTTTTTAAACAAATACAACAGCTTTCAAGTGAATTAAATATTCAAGAAGAAATTTCTAAAGAAATCTTTATTAAAGAATTAGATAGTTTATCTAAAAATGAAGAAAGATTAAAAAAAGAGTATTTAAATTTGCAAGATGAAATGAAATATATTCAAAAACTAAAGAAAAGTGTAGCTCTTTCATTAAAGGATAAAGATGATTATGAAAATAAAAATCATAAACAAGAAAAGCAGTTAGAAGATATTCAAATCCAAATACATCAATTATCTGGTAAAGTTGATCAAACAATGAAAGATTATGAAATAGGTGAAGTATCAAAGAATTATCAATTATTACAACAACAATATCAACAACTTTCTAAAGAAATTGAAAGTATTCAACAAAGTTATGAATATATCAAAAATCAATACCTTGAATTAAAAACTAAGGTTACAACATTCAATCAACAACTTATTCAAGAACAAGAAGCTTATGAAGTCATTAAAAATAACTATCAAGATGCTCTAAAAGCTTTTGCAAGTGAAGATGAATTTTTATCTTTTATTTCTAAAATCAAGCAATTAAATACATTAGAAAAGAAATATCAAGAGTATTTAGTTTCTTTAAAAAGTTTAAATGAACAAATTCTTTCATTAGAAAATGAAGTTAAAGATACAACTTATATGGATCTTACTTCCTTAAATGAAAGTATTTCTTTAAATACACAACAAATAAAAGAAAAAGATGAAGCTTTAGAAAAAATAAAAATCAATTATTCTTTAAAAGAAAAAATGATAAAAGACGTTCAAAAAATCAATCAACAATTAGAAAAAGATGAAGATCAATATCAACGTTATTTAGATTTATACAATTTAGCAAGTGGTAAAAACAATGCGCGTGTTTCTATTGAAAGATATGTTCTAGCAACTTATTTTGAAAATATGTTGATTTATGCCAATGTGATTATGAAACAATTGACACAGGGAAGATATCAATTGTTGAGAAAAGATGAAGCGGGTAAAGGAAGAAGTCAACAAGGGTTGGAGTTAGATGTTTTTGATCAAGAAAGTGGACAAATGAGAAGCATTAAAACACTTTCTGGTGGAGAATCATTTAAAGCTGCTTTATCACTTGCATTAGGACTTTCTAGAATGGTTCAAGATTATGCAGGGGGTATTGAATTAAATACGCTTTTTATAGATGAAGGTTTTGGTTCATTAGATAGTCAATCTTTAGATCAAGCAATGAATTGTTTGATGGAATTACATCAAGAAAATAAGTTGATAGGGATTATTTCTCATGTGAGTGATTTAAAGGATCGAATTGAAAGACAAATTATTGTTGAACGTCAACAAAAACAAAGTGTAATTCAAATGATCTAAACTTGCTTGTTTATCATTTCTATAGTAAAATAGAGGAGCATTTTAGAGGAGGAAAAAATATGGCAAATAATAAGAAAAATGAAGCTATTACTGCTAGAGATGTTGATTTTGCTAAATGGTATACAGATGTATGTCGTAAAGCTGAATTAATGGATTATAGCAATGTGAAAGGGTTTATTATTTATCGTCCGTATGGTTATGCAATGTGGGAACAAATTCAAAAACATATGGATCAAAAATTTAAAGAATTAGGACATGAAAATGTTTATATGCCGATGTTGATCCCTCAATCTTTATTACAAAAAGAAACTGATCACGTAGAAGGATTTGCACCAGAATGTGCAGTTGTTACAAAAGGTGGATTAGATGATTTAGATGAAAACTTAATTATTCGTCCAACATCTGAAACATTATTCTGTGAACACTATGCAAAAATTGTAAATTCTTATCGTGATTTACCAAAATTATATAATCAATGGTGTTCAGTTGTACGTTGGGAAAAAACAACAAGACCATTTTTACGTGGTTCTGAATTCTTATGGCAAGAAGGTCATACAATTCATGCAACTGAAGAAGAAGCAAGAAAAGAAACTTTACAAATGTTAGAAGTTTATCGTAGTACAGCTCAAGATTTACTTGCTATTCCAATGGTTACTGGTCGTAAAACTGAAAGTGAAAAATTTGCAGGAGCTGAAGAAACTTATACAATGGAAGCTTTAATGCATGATGGAAAAGCTTTACAATCAGGAACTTCACATTACTTTGGTCAAGGTTTTGCGAAAGCTTTTGATGTTAAATTCTTAAATAAAGATAATAAACAAGAATATGTTTATCAAACTTCTTGGGGAGCATCAACACGTTTACTTGGAGCTATTATCATGGTTCATGGAGATGATAATGGACTTGTTTTACCACCAAGAGTAGCACCAATCCAAGTAATGATCGTTCCAGTTATGCAACATAAAGAAGGCGTTTTAGATAAAGCTTATGAAATTGAAAAACAATTAAAAGCAGCAGGTTTACGTGTAAAAGTAGATGCAAGCGATAAAACACCAGGATATAAATTTGCAGATGCTGAAATGAGAGGAATTCCATTAAGACTTGAAATTGGACCAAAAGATATTGAAAAAGGACAATGTGTTCTTGCTAAAAGATTAGATGGTACAAAAGAAGTTTATGCTTTATCTGAAGAATTACCAAATACAATCCATCAATTATTAGATCAAATTCATGACGAAATGTATGCAAAAGCTTTAAAATTCAGAGATGAAAATATTAGAACAGCTCATACATATGATGAATTTAAAGAAATCTTAAATACAAAAGCTGGATATATTCGTATGATGTGGTGTGAAGATGATGCTTGTGAAGCTAAAATCAAAGAAGAAACAGGAGCTACATCAAGATGTATTAAAGAAGATGAAGAACTATTTGATGATGTTTGTCCAATTTGTGGTAAACCAGCTAAAAAGGTTGTTTATTTTGCTAAAGCATACTAGAATATTTGATGAAAGCTTTATGAAATAACATGATATTTTTGAAATAGAGTTAATTAGATTACATGAGGTTTTTCCTATAAAGGATGCCTCATGTTTTTGTATACTCTATTATGATGTCTTGCTATGTATTAAATATTGATAACACAATAAATGGTAAACCTACTTAAATGATAATGGTTTAAGAGAATAGTTGACAACTAATAATGATGTTTTTAATTAATATTCAAATAATTAAGTAATTAATTTAAAAATATATTTAATAATCTTAAGAATAGAGAAATGATTATGACAAAGATGAATAAGAAAAAATTATTTGAAAGAGATAATTTAGGAATAACGATATCTAACTTTTTAATATCGTATAACTTATAAATTGCAAATAGCTAATCCATTGGCATTGGTTACTATTACGGAAAGGTTTGTTTTAATTCTAGACCATTAAACCACAAGATTTTGAAAAGCAGTTTCAAATATCATAGCTTAAAATAAAACATTGATGAAATAATAATGGAGTTATTTTTTATCTATTAAAAATTTGTATGTATTGGTAAAGATAATATATAAAAAATCATACTAAAGCACTATACATTTGCGTAATTTATAAATTTTCTATTTTCTTCTGTATTCATGTAATAACTATAATGGGTATATTTATCAAGTTTTTGTATTTATTTATAGTCGTCTGCAATCATTTGTGTATTTTCCTTTTAGAGTTCGTCAGTAGGGAGCACTTTCTTCAAAAGAGTTATGTATATATTCATATTTCATGATGGTTGTATTATCATCTCTTGGCTTTTTATCAATAATATGATTAGGTCTTGAAATATATCTAGTAATGTAATTGGTACAATTGTCAATGTTATTATCCTCATTTTCTTTTAATAGAAATACAACCAAAGTCAAGTTTTATGAATTTCTAAAATAAAAAAGTAGTGTCATAATATATCAAAAGTAGTGTAATATGAAATATCAATGAGAGTATATAATGAATCAAATACAAGAGGATAGAATGTCTAAACTAATGTGAATGGAATTTGATAATTTTTTTATGGGAGATTAGCGACAGTAAGCAAACATCACAGAATAACAGAGGTCTAGGGGAAAGCAATGACAATGAAAGTAAAACTATCAGTTTCTGGTGGATTTTTTTGATTGATATTCAGTTAAATTTTATCGTTTTAGGATTTAATTTTATTAAGTAAAGAAAAATTCAATTATTTTAATTAACTTGATAAAATAATTGAATTTTTGATTATTGTTAAGATAAAAAGAGTTATAGAAAGCTATTATAAGTTATTATATTTTATTTACAGCAAACATAACATTTATGTTGAATAGCTGTTAGTTCAAATTGAAATTTACTACGAAATTTTTACTAGTTTTTCCTACATAAGTAACTATGTTACCTTTTGCAGTTACAGAGTATGTTTTATTTGAATTTTTAAAATTTCCTGTATAACTTGACATTTCAAAATAGTTTATTGTAGCAACTTTAGTTACAGTTATTGTAGGTTTATAGGATGTATCAAAGTATTTGACAGAGTTTTTTGTTGTGTATTTATATTTTAAAGCCATTCGATTTCTACCACTATTAAAAGATAAAGTTTTACTAGCAGATGTCGAATGTGTCGATACTTCATTGTTGATAGTTATTTCTATTTGAGGATCCATTGTTATTATTTCAATACAGTTTTCATAAAGTTCAGTTTGGTTAATAGTTGATATTGATGAAATATAAGTTTGATAATCCATTTCAAAATATTTATTTAGTTGATTTTCGTAATATTCATTTTTTCATAGATATGAAATTGTGTATGATATGTCTTATTTATGTTTTGTAACATTAAATTTATATTAGAAATATGGTAATTGTCAGTTTCTATTGCATTGATAGGTATTATACTAAACATAAATGTGATAGTTGATATAAATATAGTAATAATTTTTTTCATAAATTTATTTATTTCTTTCTATTGCTTCATTTAAAAGTTGTACAAATTCCAAAAATGATTTTTTTCCAAAATCTGTAATTGAATAGGTTGTTTGAGGTCTTTTATTAACAAATTCTTTTTTTACATCAATAAATCCTGCTTCATAAAGCTTATTTGTATGATTGGTCATTGCTCCATCAGCACATTGACATACTTTTTTTAATTGATTATATGTTAAAGGTGAAGTATATAAACTAGCCAAAATTTGAATTCTTATCGTAGAATCAAAAATTTTTGATTGATTAGATATAGATTTCTTCATTTTTAATTATTTTTTTCATATAAATCAATATAAAAATAAAATGTGCTAATACAAAGAAGCCAAAATCTTGTAGAAAATTAATAAAATTATATGCTGTAATTAAAAATATTGAACTGTTATTTATAGATGAAAATGAAAAAACAACTACAATATTTATAAAATATATAAATATATTATATAAAATAAAGATATTTAAACGATTATCTTTAAAATAAAATTTAAATAGCAATGAACTTAAAATTAAAGTAATTAAGTCTAAAGAAATTGTATTGATCAATCCAATTAAAATATCAGTATTTAAATAATAAGATAATGGAAAGATGACTTTTGTAAAAATTAATAATCCAGGAATAATAATATATAATTTTAAAAAATCATTTTCTTTAATTGACATTTTAGATTTATTGATAAAATAGATAAAAGATATCAAAGCTAAAATAAACAAGGAAATATACAAAATACGTACTAAAGGATAAAACCAAGACATTTGATTAAAATTAAATACTGTTCCTGTTTTTTGAACAAGATAAATAATTAAATTAGAAAAAGTATAAATTATTATCCAATTTTTTAAAACGTTTTTTAAACTATAACATGTTATTTTATCATCTCTTATATAGTTTGTATCAACTACTGATCGATTAATGACATGAATTATTTTTTCTTCTTTTTTCAAATAAAAACATCTCCTTTCTATAATGTTAGTAACTATTTTAATGTTAGTAACTATTTTAAAACTATTCACTCTAATTATAAGAGTAATCTTAAAAAAGTAAACAATTTTATTTACAAAAAACAACCATTTTGTTATATTAATATTAAAGAAGTATTCTAAAAATATAAAAGATATATGGAATAAATAGGGAGTGAATATTATGCTATTTTGTTTTTTGATAGAGGTAATTACTTTATTATTTATTGGTATCGATTTAGTTAAAATGATAACAAAAAAAGTAATAAGTATTTTAAATATTTTGAGATAATATTAATGGGTATGTTTATAATATTGTTTATAGGCATTTTTCTAAGTAGCAAAGAAACTGAAGTCTTAGTTTGGATAAATCACAATAGTACATTTTATTTAGTATATCTTTTATCAACATTAATTTGGGTAGTATTAAATTTTATTTTGTATCAAAAAAAATAATTATAAAAAGCCTATTATACTAGAAAAGCTAGTAATTATGGGCTTTTTTTGAAATTTAAAAGAAGAATGAACTTTTCATGTTTTAATGATTACTACAGCATGAGAAAATTCTATTATTTTATAACTATAGTTGACATATCAATTAAGATGAGATAAAGTTGATGTGTCAACTATAGGAGGAAGCTATGAATTTATCACGTTTAATTTCCATTCTTCATAATCAAAAAAATAGTTACATGAATGTTCAACTTAAAGAGATAGGTCTATCTCATGGACAGGCAATAGCCTTAAAAATTATTTATGAAGAAAATAATATCAAACAAGAAGATTTAAATAAAAGATTACAAATTGATAAAAGTGCAGTTACAAGAATATTAAAAACTTTAGAGGATAAGCAATTGATTATCAAAGAAACTTCTCAAGAAGATAAAAGAAATCATATTCTTTCATTAACTTCTAATGGAAAAATGCTTTATCCTCAAATTAAAAATGTTATTAAAGAAACAACCGAAGTTATGTTAAAAGATATTGATCAAAATCAACAACTTCTTTTAGAAGAATTGTTATTAAAGATGAAAATGAATTTGGAGGATACCTATGAAAAATGATGATAAAATGGGAACTAAAAAAATATTACCTTTATTAGTAGAATTTTCAATTCCTGCAATTATAGGGATGCTTGTTAATGCAATTTATAATATTGTCGATCGTATGTTTATTGGAAATGCTCCAGAATTAGGATCGATTGGTTTAGCTGGTATTAGTATTTGTTATCCAGTAACCCTTGTTTTAATGGCTATTTCTTTAATGATTGGAATGGGTGGAGCAACACGTTTTTCTATTGCTTTAGGACAAGGTAAAAAAGAAGAAGCTGGAAAGTATATGGGAAATGGTTTAACTTTAACAATTATACTAGGGCTTATTTTTATGATTTTAGGAAATCTCTTTTTAGCACCAATGTTACGTTTGTTGGGTGCTTCTAAAACGGTTTTACCTTATGCTGAAAGTTATTTAAGTATTATTTTGTATGGAGCTGTTTTTCAATGTATTGCAATGGCAGGAAATAATTTTTCTAGAGCTCAAGGTAATCCTAAGAATGCAATGATTTCTCAATTGATAGGAGCAGGTTTTAATATTTTATTTGATTATATTTTAATTTGTCTTTTTCATATGGGAATGCAAGGAGCAGCACTTGCAACTATTGGAGGACAACTTTTAAGTGCTTTATGGCAATTGGCATTTTTATTTGGAAAGAGAACTTTAATACCTTTAAATATTTCTTTGTTGAAATTAAAATTGAATATTTCAAAACAAATTATTCAAACAGGAATACCAGCATTTTTAATGCAAATATCTAATAGTGTTTTAAATATTATTTTAAATGCTTCACTTGTTAAATATGGTGGTGATTTAGCGTTAAGTGCAATTGGGATTGTTACAAGTATTCAAACACTTATTTTGATGCCGATTACTGGTTTAATGCAAGGTCAACAACCTTTGATTTCATATAATTATGGTGCTTTAAAAATGGATCGTGTTAAAGAAACCTTAAAATATGCAATTATAGGTGCGACAGTAATTGCTATGATTGGTTTTATTGCAGTACAGTTTTTTACGAAAAGTATTGTTTATATGTTTAATAATGAAGCAGATGTTGTAAAATTATGTAGCCATGCTTTACATATTTGGTTTATGTGTTTACCTGTTATTGGGGCACAAGTAATGTGTGCAAACTATTTTCAGGCAGTTGGTAAAATAAAGATTTCAAGTGTTTTAAATTTATTAAGACAAATTATTATTTTAATTCCTTGTATTATAATTTTTTCATCAATTATAGGTTTAGATGGTATTTTTATGGCTGTTCCTGTTGCGGATTTATCGGCATTTATTATTACTGTTCTATTATTAAAAAAGATATTAAAAAAAGAAGCCTGAGCTTCTTTTTAATTATATTTTTTGATTAGCCATTTTTTTACAACGAATAGATTCAATAACAGGTTGGTTTTCCTTTTTAACAGTTCCATTATTATCTTCTACTTTTACATCTTTACAAATTTGATCAACAATATCCATTCCTTCATAAACGTAGCCAAAGACAGCATATTGACCATCTAAATAAGTAGAGTCACTTTGAACAATAAAGAATTGTGAAGAAGCACTATCGTTATCTTGACTTCTTGCCATAGAAAGAGCTCCACGTGTATGACTTAAAGGATTCTTTACTCCATTATCTGAAAATTCTCCCTTAATTGTTTCTTTACTTCCACCAGTTCCATCTCCTTTAGGATCACCACCTTGAATCATGAAACCATCAATAATACGATGGAAAGTTAAACCATCATAAAACTTTTCTTTACTTAATTTAACAAAGTTTGTTACAGTAATAGGAGCAGTATCAGCATCAATTTCAGCATAAATTGTTCCATAATCTTTAACTTTAATTTCAACTTGATAGTTTCCAGATAATGTCTTTGTTTTTTTAGTTGTTTTTTCTGTTGTTTTAGAAGAACATCCAGCAATAGAAACAACAGTCATTAAAACTAAAAGAACTTTTAGTATTTTTTTCATTTATTTTCACCTCAATCATCATTATAACAAATATGAATTATGAAAAAAAGATACTCAATAAGACATGATTGTGCTAAAATACATGAAAGAGGTTTTAAAGATGAGAGAAAAGAGAATTGTATTAGTAAATGATGTAACAGGATTATCAAGATGTTCAGTAGCTTGTCAATTACCAATTATATCTGCAATGGGAATTGAAACAGCGTTTGTACCAACTGCTATTTTATCCATTAATACGTATCATAAAGATTTCTTTTTTGATGACTATACATCAAAGATGAATGATTATATTGAAACATATAAGAAAATGCATATTGATTTTGATGGTATTTGTAGTGGTTTTTTAGGATCAGCTAAACAAATAGAAATTGTTAAAGAATTTTTTAAAGATTTTAAAACATCACAAAACTTTATTTTAGTAGATCCTGTCATGGGTGATCATGGAAAGTTATATCCAACATATACACCAGAAATGCAAGAAAAAATGAGAGATTTAATGCCTTATGCTACAATTGTAACACCTAATTTAACAGAGCTATGTGCATTAATAGATGAAGAATATCATGAAACAGACAATGAACAAGAACTTACGCGCATGTGTGAAAAATTAAGCAAGATGGGTCCACAAAGTATTGTTGTAACAGGAATTTCTATTGGTCAGCAAATCTTGAACTTTGTTTATGATCATGGTCAAATTGAAAAAATATATGTTAAACGTATTGGTGAAGATCGTAGTGGTACAGGAGATGTTATTTCTGCGGTAATTGCTGGAAGTTATTTAAAAGGAAAGAGTTTTTTAGAAGCTGTAAAAAAATCAACAGATTTTGCTTCTAAATGTATTCAACATTCAGTAGATATTGATGCTCATCCTCATATGGGATTATGTTTTGAGCCATTATTAAAAGAATTGGAGGATTAATAAAATGATTTTATATACATTATATAAAAATAGTTATATTGATATTGCTCATTTAGAAAGTACTAAAGGAATTACATGTTATGTAAATTCAACAAATCGTTGTACATGTTCATGTACATTTTGTTTAAGACAAACTAAAGAAATGATTGAAAATAATTCTTTATGGTTAAAAAAAGAACCAACTGTTGAAGAAATTATTCAAGAATTTGAAAAATATGATTTAAATGATTTTAAAGAAGTTGTTTTTTGTGGTTTTGGAGAACCACTTATTAGACATGATGATTTAATGAAAGTTGCTAAATATTTAAAAGAAAGAAGACCTGATTTACCTACAAGAGTAAATACAAATGGTTTATCTTCTTTATATAATAAAAGAGATATTACACCAGAATTTAAGGGGTTATTAGATACTGTTTCAATTAGTTTAAATACAAGTAATAAAGAAGATTATTTAAAACTTACAAGAAGCCAATATGGTATTGAGTCTTTTGATGAATTATTAGATTTTGCTAAAAAATGTAAATCTTATGTACCTCATGTTGTTTTAACAATTGTTGATACAACAATTCCTGAAAAAGATGTAGAAATTTGTAAACAAATTGCTCAAAATATTGGAGTAACACTTAGAATAAGACCATTTGAAGATTAGTGAGGAAAGAAAAGATGATGCAATTATCTCGTGAAGAAAGATTACTTCACATAGGAAAAATGACAAATGTAAGAGATTTAGGAGGATATGAGACTCAAGAAGGGTATTATACTAAATCTCATAAATATGTAAGAAGTACGTGTCCTAGTGGTATAAGTGATGAGTTAAAAGAACAATTTTATCAATATGGAATTCGTACAGTAATTGATTTAAGAAGTGATTATGAACTTATTCATCAACCACATAGTTTAAAAGATTATAAAGATATTGAATATTATCATATTGATCTTTTACAAAATGAAAACTTATCGGTTTTACCTGATGATATTAAAGATTATCAAGATTTAAGTGGTTTTTATATTTTTATGATTGAAGCCAATAAAAAACAGTTTAAAAAAGTGTTTAATATCTTTTTAAATCATCCTTATGATTGTACATTATTTAATTGTTCAGCTGGTAAAGATAGAACAGGTGTTATCGCTTGTATGCTGTTAGATTTAGCTGGATGTCATGAGTATGATATTGTTAAAGATTATTCAGAATCTTATGAAAATAATATGGCTATGATTAAACAATTAGAAGAAATGATGCCACAGGAAGATGAAAAATTCTTAGGTTCTGATCCAAGAGTGATGATGAAGTTTATTGCTTATTTAAGAGAAACTTATGGTAGTACTAAAGGATATTTATTAAATATTGGTTTTGATGATGAAGAAATTGAAGAAATTAAAGAAAATTTCATAATTTAAAAGAAAAAAGGCCTCCTATTGTCATATATAAACATAGGAGGTTTTTTATGAAAGCATTAACATTTAAAGAAAAGCAAGATGTATTGGAAGATTTGTTTAAAAAGTATCATAGAGCTCTTTTGCAACTTAAATTTTTAAAAGAGAAAAGTTTTTATCCATCAATTCAATATGATACTGTTAAAGAAAAGAAATTGTATTATCAAGATAAAGGAAGTCGATTGAATGATGATTTAATGTTGAAAGAAGATTTAGAAAAAGTAATTTCAACATTTGAATTTATTTTAGATTGTTTATCAAAGGATAGTAGATTGATTATTGAAAAAGAGTTTATAGAAAAAGAAAGAAAAGATTGGTGGGTGTATTATTATTCTCGAAGTACATATTATCGTTTAAAAACAAGAGCGATGGAAGAAACTCTTTATTACTTTAGTTGTTTATAAAAATCATAAAATTTAAATATAAAGCAAAAAATAGCCAAATAATATAAGGAATATTTAAATAAAAACTTGTTTTATTAATTTGTTTAAAAAGAATCATCATATAAATAACAGTAACTATCAAAACAAGTAAAATCATTAAAGCTATAAAATAATTATGAAGATTAAAGAAGAAAAGAGGCCAACAAAAATTAATAAATAATTGAAAGGTATAAATAATTAAAGCATTTTCTCGACGATCATCCTGGCTTATATAAATCATATAACTAGAGATACCCATCAAAATATAAAGAAAAGTCCAAACAATTGGAAATAACCATCCTGGAGGGGATAATAAAGGTTTATTTAGATGCATATATGTTTCCATTTGTTGACGTGTTAACCAAGCACTTAATCCACCTACAAGTAATGGAATAATAAGATTTATTATAAATGTTCTTTTTTTCATTATGTTCACCTAATTTAGTATATCCATATTTATTAAAAATAGACGTTCAAATCATGAATGAGATGTTATATAATAGAATATATTGGAGAAAGAGGTAACTATGAAATTAGTAAGTTGGAATGTAAATGGAATAAGAGCATGTTTACAAAAAGGTTTTTTAGATAGTTTTCATCAATTAGATGCTGATATTTTTTGTGTTCAAGAAACAAAAATGCAAAGTGGACAAGCTGATTTAACAATTGAAGGTTATGATTTTTATTTAAATAGTGCGGTAAAAAAAGGTTATAGTGGAACACTTATTTATACTAAGAAGAAACCATTAAATGTTTTTTATGGAATGAATAAAGAAGAACATGATCAAGAAGGTAGATTGATTACATTAGAATTTGAAGATTATTATGTGATTACTTGTTACACTCCTAATAGTCAAAATGAATTAAAACGTTTATCTTATCGAATGAAATGGGAAGATGATTTTTTAGCATATCTTGAAAGTTTGGATAAGCCACTTATTTTATGTGGAGATTTAAATGTTGCTCATCAAGAGATTGATTTAAAAAATCCTCAATCAAATCATAAAAATGCAGGTTTTTCAGATGAAGAAAGAGCAAAGATGACACAATTATTAAGTCATGGTTTTATTGATACGTATCGTTATCTTTATCCGTTAAAAGAAGGAGTTTATTCTTGGTGGTCTTATCGCTTTAAAGCAAGAGAAAAGAACGCGGGTTGGCGTATTGACTATTTTATTGTTAGTGAGTGTTTGAAAGATAAAATTATAGACGCTACAATTGAAACATCAATTATGGGAAGTGATCATTGTCCAGTGACACTTACGATTGATCTTTAGTGGAGGTGTATGATGAATTTGATACAAACAATTAACTTTTCGCCATTGATTACAATTTCTATTATTGCCTTGACGATTGTTTTAACAATTTTTGGTTATTATTATATTAAAGCAAAACATTAAAAAGAAGGAAAATACATTTCCTTCTTTCTTTTATTTTTCTAAATGTTTACAACTATAATATGATGGAATACCATCTTTATATGTGACATGAACTTCTCCTTGAATAAGTGGATATAAATATTCATAAAGTTCTGGAGTAATATCATTACCTTCTTTGTTGATCCATTCTACAGGAATCTTTTGTTCATAGTTAGCTACTTCTCTTACATCAGTAGAAATATAATCAATTTCATAAGGATGGTTAGATACACGTTTGAATCCCATTACATGCCCTGAAACATTTTCTAAAGCCTTATCAACAGCTTTAGAACCAATTACAAATGATTCATTTAAATCAGTTTTACTAGCAATATGCATAGCACATCTTTGTAATACATTTAATTCAATACTTCTTACTTTACATCCAAATTCTTTAAATACTAAAGATTCAAGTAACTTTCCTGTTCCTGAATGTAAAACATGTCCAAATGCATCTTTTTTAGCGTATTTACTATCATCATCTAAGAAATGACCGTTTTGATCTCTAATTCCTTCAGATACAGCAATAACAACGCATCTTTTTCTTTTCATTACTTCATGAATATCAACTAAAAATTTATCTTTATCAAAAACAACTTCTGGTAAATAAATAAGATCAGGTGCAACATTATATTCATTTCTTGCAAGAGCTGCAGCAGCTGTTAACCATCCTGCATTTCTTCCCATGATTTCAATGATTGTCACTGATTGTAATTGATAAATTAAACTATCATGCACAACTTCTAAGATTGAAGCTGCAACATATTTAGCGGCAGAACCAAATCCTGGTGTATGATCTGTTCCCATTAAGTCGTTATCAATTGTTTTAGGAATACCGATAAAATGAATATCACTATTGATATATTTAGCGTAGTTATCTAATTTCATAACGGTATCCATTGAATCATTACCACCAATATAGAAAAAGTCAGTGATTTCTAATTCTTTTAAAATTCTAAATAATTTAACATAAGTATCTTCATCATCTTGAAAAGTAGGTAATTTATAACGGCAAGAACCTAAATACATGGCAGGTGTTTGTTTTAAAGCGTTGATTTTATCACCATCATCAAATTCTTCTAATAAATCCATATATCTACCTTCCAATAGACCTTTGATACCATTGATCATCCCATAAACATTATCAAATTCTTGAGATGCTTTAGCACGATGAATAATCCCAGCAAGACTAGCATTAATTGCGATTGTGGGTCCTCCAGATTGTCCAATAATACAGTTTCTTTTCATATTCTTCTGTCTCCTTTAACGCCTTTATTCTATCAAATACCTTTGTCAAATAAAAGCAATCTCTTATTCTTTTTGTCTTTTTTTGATGAAAATAAGTGTTAAGATCACAATAGCAAGAATAATGAGAACAATAAAATAAAGCAAAAGCTGTTGATTTTCTTTTTTAGAAATTACACGAAAAGATAAATCATTTCCTTCAATAAAAATCTCGAAAAGATTTATAGTCACAACATTTTGTTGATATTTACCTATATTACTAGAAATAATAGTACCAGGCATAGTAATTTTAAAGTTACAAGTGGCATTACTTGAATTTAAAAGTTTTAATGTATTTTTATAATGACTTAATTCTGAAGTGTCTAATATTTTTTTATTAATGTTGATTGTTAAAATATATTTATTGTTTTGTTTTTTTAATTGAGAAATTTCTTTGATAAAAGAAGCAGGTGCTTCTATTGAAAGGGAAGAAGATGTTTGTTTTTTGATTTTCCAATCTTTAAAAAAATCATATTCTAATAATTGTTTTTTGATTTGTGCGATAGACATATTATATTTTTCTAAAACTTGAGGTTCAATAGTAAGTTCACTATAAAGAGTAGGCTTTTTTATTTTAGAATAATTTAAAGAAATCAGACAATCAACACAGCCTGTTAAAATAAAAGAAAGAGATAAAATGATACATATTTTTATTATTTTTTTCATAGAATCCTCCAAATAAGCAAATGTTTTGTTATAATTATTAACAGTTAAATACATTTTTAGTTCATATTTCTATATTAAAATAAATTAGGTGATAAAAATGAAGGTTGATATTGTTTATACAACAAAATCTAAATATATAAAGTATGTTGCTGACGAAATGGCAAGATGGGTTAAAACACATGCACAAGACTTAAATCATTATCAAAAAGGGCGTGATGTTGATTTACTTGTCATAGGGTTTGATGATACATTGTTTGAAGATAAACAATTGTTAGAGTTTATTCAGTCATTAAGTAGACAAAATGCAAAAAATGTTGCACTTATTAATTGCTTTTTTATAAATAATAAAAGATTGATGAAAGTGATACATCTTTGTCAAGATCAACAATTACCCTTAATGAGGGAACAATATACATTTAAAATGTCATTTAATCAAAGAAAAGAAATTGATCCGACAATTATAGATAATGCAAGACTCTATATTGAGGATATGGTCAATGTAATTAGAAATTATTATTAGGAGTAAGACTCCTTTTTTTATTTATTAAAGTAATAAAAAAATATTAAATTAATAAAAATATATTGACAGTAAATTATCATCGTGATATATTTTTGTCAAGATTTCTATTGGGGAACGGAAATCAAAAAATATAAGGGGGAAATCAAATGAAAAAACTTGAAATCATTATTAGACCAGAAAAGTTAGAAGATTTAAAAGATATCTTAACAGTTTCTGGTGTTACAGGAATGATGGTTTCCAATATTATGGGATTTGGAAATCAAATGGGGTATACCCATCAATATCGTGGAGTTACTTATTCAGTTAACTTAGTTTCAAAATTAAGAGTTGAAACAGTTGTTAAAGATGATATTGTACAAAGCATTATTGATAAAATTACTGAAGTTTTATCTAGTGGAAATGTAGGAGATGGAAAAATATTTGTTTATCCAGTTGAAGAAGCAGTCAGAATTAGAACTGGAGAAACAGGAGAAAATGCACTTTAAAAAATGAGGGGGATTTATTATGAGTGAGACATTTGCGGTATGGTTTTTAATTGGTGCTGCTTTAGTATTTTGGATGCAAGCAGGATTTGCAATGGTAGAAGCGGGATTTACAAGATCCAAAAATACTGGCAACATCATTATGAAAAACTTAATGGATTTTTGTATAGGGACATGTACATTTATTTTAATTGGTTTTAGTTTATTATTAGGTGAAGACTTACTTGGTTTTATTGGTAAACCAGGATTTGATATATTTACAAATTATGCAAACTTTGATTTTTCAAACTTTGTATTTAACTTAGTATTCTGTGCAACAACAGCAACAATCGTTTCTGGAGCAATGGCAGAAAGAACAAAATTCTTATCTTATTGTGTTTATTCAGGAGTGATTTCAGCACTTATTTATCCAATTGAAGCTCATTGGATTTGGGGTGGTGGATGGTTATCACAACTAGGATTCCATGATTTTGCTGGATCATGTGCGATTCATATGGTTGGTGGTATCTCTGCTTTAATCGGTGCTAAAATTTTAGGACCACGTATTGGTAAATTTGATACAGATAAAAATGGTAAAGTCGTTAAAGTTAACGCTATTCCTGGACATAACATTACTGCTGGTGCTTTAGGTGTATTTATTCTTTGGCTTGGATGGTATGGATTCAATGGGGCGGCTGCTACAACTGTTCCACAACTTGGTTCAATTTTCGTAACAACAACAGTGGCACCAGCCATTGCAACTGTTTCTTGTTTGATCTTTACTTGGGTCAAATATGGTAAACCTGATGTTGGTATGTGTTTAAATGCTTCACTTGCAGGTTTAGTAGCAATCACTGCTGGATGCGACGTCACAGATGTTTTAGGATCAATTATTATTGGTACTGTTGCTGGATTACTTGTTTGCTTTGGAGTTTGGTTCTTAGATTATAAATTACACATTGATGATCCTGTAGGTGCTGTTGCTGTACATTGTTGCAATGGTATTTGGGGAACAATTGCTGTTGGTTTATTTGCGACAACTTCTGCACCAGAAAGTACTTTAACAGGTTTATTCTACGGTGGTGGATTTGATTTATTAATTAAACAATTAACAGGTGTTTTATCAGTAGGTATTTGGACAGCAATTACTATTACAATTACTTTCTATATTATTAAAAAGTTATTTGGTTTACGTGTTTCTGAAAGAGAAGAAATTGTAGGACTTGATTTAGAAGAACATGGATGTGAAGCATATCCAGAATATATTAAAAAATAATTTTTTAAGAGTCATTGATTTGACTCTTTTTTTTGTTGTAGAAAAAACTAAAGTAGATTATACTTTTCATGGGTGAGGGAGTATATGAATAAAAGATTAGAACAATATTTTTATTTGATTTTAGGTTCAACGTTGTTATCAATTGGGATTTGGTTATTTGTTACACCGAATCAAATTAATTTTGGAGGTATGATTGGTTTAGCACAATTAATAGATTATTTCATACATAAGTTTATTGTTATTCCAAAATCAATTAATATTTTAGGAATTATCAATTTATCAATGAATATTCCATTATTTATATTTGGTTATAAAATAATGAATAAAGAATTTTGTTTTAAAACAATTATTTCTTTAATTATTCAAACAATATTATTATCCATTTTACCAGCAATTAAAGAACCAATTGTAGAAGATGCTTTATTGAATGTTGCTTTTGCAGCAATTATTTGTGGAATAGGGGTAGGACTTGCTCTTCGTAGTAGTGGTTGTTGTGGAGGTATTGATATTGCAACAGTTTGTTTAGTTAAGAAAAATCCTGATTTTAAAGCTGGACAGTTATCAATTATATTTAATGTTGTTTTATTTGGAATATGTTTATTTATTTATGATATTAAAATTATCATGTATTCAATTGTTTTTGTTGCTATTTTATATACAACAGCAGATAAGTTCCATCTACAAAATATCAATGTAGCCGTATTAATATTTACAAAAAATAAAATGATCAAAAAAGCAATTATGGAACAAATGGGAAGAGGAGTTACCTATTGGATGGGTAAAGGTGCTTATACTGAAACAGAACAAGAAATCCTTTATGTAGCCATCAATAAATATGAAATTCAACAACTCAATAAAATTGTTTCTTCATTAGATCCAAAAGCATTTGTGACTCTTGCACAAGGACCGATGGTTCATGGAGGGTTTGAAAAAAGATTATAAAAAAAGGCATCGTAAGATGCTTTTTTTGTATACGTAAAATCAAATAAAAAAATGGTGGTTCCGGGCGGAATCGAACCACCGACACGAGGATTTTCAGTCCTCTGCTCTACCGACTGAGCTACGGAACCATCATTTGGCGGTCTGGACGGGACTCGAACCCGCGACCTCCGCCGTGACAGGGCGGCATTCTAACCAGCTGAACTACCAGACCATTTTGGTTGCGGGAGAAGGATTTGAACCAACGACCTTCGGGTTATGAGCCCGACGAGCTACCAGACTGCTCCATCCCGCGATATTAAGTTTTTTAATAAATGGCGGAGATTGAGGGATTCGAACCCCCGCAGGACGTTAATCCTCTGCTGGTTTTCAAGACCAGTCCCTTCAGCCAGACTTGGGTAAATCTCCGCAATATTAATGGTAGCGGGAGGGGGATTCGAACCCTCGACACTCCGGGTATGAACCGAATGCTCTAGCCAACTGAGCTATCCCGCCATAATATTGAAATTTATTAAATTAATTGGTGGAGCCAAGCGGGATCGAACCGCTGACCCCCTGCGTGCAAGGCAGGTGCTCTCCCAGCTGAGCTATGGCCCCAATTTTATAAATGGTCGGGAAGACAGGATTTGAACCTGCGACCCCCTGGTCCCAAACCAGGTGCACTACCAAGCTGTGCTACTTCCCGTCACTGCCCTTATAATTATACATATATTTTCATTTTAATCAAGCTTTATTTTAAAAAAATATTAAAATAAATTTTACCATATTTTAATATACTTTAAAAAAGTATGATAAAATGTATATAATTTATGATTTTAAGGAGTTGAAAAAAATTGAAAAAATTATGGAAAATCTATGAAAAAGAACAGATAGAGTTTATAAATAATTTTATACAGGCGCTATCAATGCAAAGACTTAAAGATATTGGAATGAATTGTGGAGTTGAATATACTGCTTTTGATTTCTTTTCAAATATTGTTCCATATTCACGTTATCAACATAGTATAGGGGTTGCTTTAATTGTTTATCATTTTACACATGATTTTAAACAGGCAACAGCAGGTTTGCTTCATGATATAGCAACTCCTGTTTTTGCACATACAATTGATTTCTATCATCAAGATTATTTAAAACAAGAATCAACAGAGTTAGATACGAAAAAAATAATCGAACGAGATAGTTCGTTAGTTTCTTTAATTCATAGGTATCATTTAAAGATAGATGATGTTTGTAATTATCATTTATATCCTCTTTGTGATAATGAATCTCCTAAACTTTCTGCAGACCGTTTAGAATATACATTAGGAAATATGTATAGTTATGGATTTTGTGATTTTGAAACGATTCAAACAATTTATAATGATTTAAAAGTGAATGACACGCAAGATGAACTTATTTTTAAACATGAAGAAATGGCCATTCTTTTTACAAGAATGATGTTAAAGTGTGCACATGTTTATATTTGTGATGAAGATCGTTATGCAATGCAATATTTATCTTACATTATTAAAAAAGCAGTCAATAAAGGTGTAGTCACCGAAAATGATTTTTATCTTCAAGAAAAGGACTTTATTCATTTGTTGATAAAAGATAATGAAATTAAAAGATTATGGGTGAGTTATCAACAATTAAATTGTATCTATAAAGGAAAAAATAAGAACTTTTTTTGTAAACAAATCCCTGCTAAAAAAAGATATATTGATGTTTATGTAGAAAATAAAGGAAGGATTTCTAAAATTAATGAGGATATAAATCAAGAAATACAAACGTTTTTAGCAATTGATTTAAGTGAATATTTGTGGGGGAAATGTGAATAGGGTGCATAAAAGGTGAATAACTTAAGTTATTCACCTTATTCACATACTTGTTCACGTTTTGATGAAGTAAATGAAGGATTATAAGCATAATAATTTTTCTTATCTAATTGACTCTTGACATATTCAAGACCTTCAGCAAAACGTTGATAATGAACAATTTCTCTTTCTCTTAAAAAACGAATGACTTTATTAACATCTTCATTTTTACTTAAAGCAAGAATGTTGTCATATGTCGTCCTTGCTTTTTGTTCTGCAGCCATGTTTTCTGTTAAATCAGAAATAGGGTCTCCTACAGATTGAAAAGTATCTGCACTAAAAGGAATACCTGCACTGTTTGTTGGATAAATTCCTAAAGTGTGATCAGTAAAATAAGCATCTAGTCCACCCTCTTTAATTTCTTGAGGTGTTAGACCATTTGTAAGTTGATAGAAAAGAGTACTAATAATTTCAACATGAGCAAGTTCTTCTGTACCAATGTCTGTCAATAAGGCTTGAATTCTTGGATAAGGCATCGTATAACGTTGACTTAAATAACGAAGTGCTGCACCTAGTTCACCATTAGGACCACCAAGTTGTGAAATAACAATTTTTGCAGTTTTAGCATCAGGTTTTCTTACATTAACGGGATATTGCAAGCGTTTTTCATACAACCACATGTTGATCCTCCTTTCATCCAAGGAAATGGTTCATTGATATAGTTTTCAATATTCTTTCCGTCTCTATTTGTAAGAGCACCACCATTTTTTAAATAAGTTTCTTTCATCTTTAAAAGATGTTTCATCCCTTCTTTATAATATTTTATAGCTTCTTGATCATGAGGATGTGTATCTAAAAATAAGGTAACATCTTGAATACAAAAATCTAATTTACTTATTTGTAATAATGTATCATCCACGATGCATCACCCATGGCTTATCAAGTTGTTTAAAAATGGTTCCTTTATCAAAAGCAACATTCATTTTATAAATATCTTTAAATGATTGTATCTTGATAGAGGATATTGTTAATTCTAATTCATTCATATTTAACCTCCTCAAAATTATCCTATGTGACAATTTTTTTTATTTATAGGCAAATATCTATTGCATAATTATAAAATATATGATATATTAATTGAGCAAACCTAATTAGGGGTATAGTTCAATGGTAGAATACCGGTCTCCAAAACCGTTGATGTGGGTTCGACTCCTACTACCCCTGCCAGTTTGTGAAATGCACATCCTAGATGTGTTTTTTTGTTTGTGTAGTGTGAATATAGTTGTGAATGAAGTGAATAACTCAAGTTATTCACTTTTTTGTGCACAATTTTATCATTAATGTGCATAAAGTATAGATTAAGCTTTATGTAAATAAAAAATGAGTATAGAAAACTCATTTTTTTATTGTGTATAACTTGTGAATTATGTGCATTAATTGTTTATAAGTATAATCATAATCAAAGAAACAAATAAAAAAGTTACTATGGAAGCTAAAGTTAAAATAATTTTATTAGTTTTATCTTTGAAAATCTTTTTTAAAAGAAAATAAATACCTACTCCTACAAGTGCTCCTGTTGTATTGGTAATTAAATCAGTAATATCGCTTGCTCCAATACAAAAGATATATTGAGATAGTTCTAATGAAAAGCTAAATAAAAAACCTAGAAAAACAGTTCTTTTACTATCAATATTTAATGTTTTTAAATAGAGACCAAATGGAATAAATATAATTAGATTATCAAGAACTTCTCTTATTTGATAAGTTGTTTTATTTGGATAATAAAAAGGAATTAAATTAATGCTTCTAAATTGAGGTAATTGATCGATAGAAATCGCTAATTTAAAAAGTATAATCCAAATGACTAAAAATATGTAAATAGTAAATAATATATGTGTAGTTTTTTTCATAAAGACTCCTTCTATAGAAATAGGTTGAGAAAAAGCTCAACCTATTTAAATTAATTTATTTTTTGAAAGAATATCAATGACAGCTGGCATGTTTTCATCATCAATAGTGTAATGTCTATTTGGATCAAGCCTATTTTTAGTTGTAAAATAAATAGATAACTCATAAGTGCCACTATCTGTAGGGTCATAATATTCAGTAATGAGTTTTTTATCTATCATTTCATGAACACATTTTATAAAATTATTCTTATCATCTTTTGTGTAAGTTTTCATTTTCATATCTTCAATTTTTTGATTGTTGAATGTGAGAGATGTCTTTTCATCTGTAGTATCTGCTTCATAGTGATCAAAAGATACAACGATTCTTTCTACATCAGAGCTTTTTGGTAACTCATAGATTGTATTAAAACCTTTAGTATCTAAATAAATATTAGAAAAACCAATACAAGCAACAATTAAAACAATAAAAAGTGAAGGTATTTTCCAAGTGAAGTAAACTTTTCTCTTTGAAAAATAATACATAATTAAATAGAGAATAAAAATAATTGAAAACATTAAAATCGTCATTCTTAAATCTTCAAGATCATAGACAAATAACATCATTGATAATGTACTTAAGGTAATGATAAGTGGATACATAAAGATTGATGTTGTATATGTTTCACTTTGTTCAACCGTACGTGTTAAAAATAAACGATAATTTATAAAATAAAAGATAACACTTATAACAATCCAATACAAAATAAAGATACGAGAAACAAGATGTGATAATAAATACAAATGTTGATAAAGACCACTATAAATAAGACTTATATAACTAAGGATTATTTTTAATGATTGTGTGTAGTTTCCATATCCTAACATAAATGATTCTGCTACCTTTGTTGCACAAGTGTTAAGTGCAACAAAGACAAATAATGGGATAACCATATAAGCAATTGAACAAATTAAACTGTCAATAACATTTTGTGTTAAGAGAGTTACAAAAGTAACAATTGTATTCATTGCAAACATATGGACGATTGTAATTATTATTGCTAGAATGAATTTGTCAGCTGGAAAAGAAAACATATAAGCACCAATAAGTTGATCTATAATTTGGTAAATAACAACAGGTACAATAGTTGCAAAGTAAGAAAATAAACTTGTTGTTAAATAAAGTGATTCTTTTTTTATTGGTAAGGAAAAGTAAAGTATATTACTTTTCTTTTTTTGTAAAAAAGAAAACAGATAAATAGGGACAATAAAAGATAACATAAATCCATAAGCTAAAGGAATTATTTGTGCAAAACGCGTTATATTTTCATCGTTTAAAGGTGCATAATCAAATTTATTGATTAGTAGAAAAGGAATAATGATTCCAATTACATAAATAAGAATAAGATATTTCTTATTTTGTTTTATTAAATATTTAAAATAATCTTTATTAATCATAGACACCATACCCCTTTCTTTCCATTTCATAAATAAATATTTCTTCTAAATTTACAGGTAAAACTTCTAACATAATTGGATTGAACATTCTTAAATAATCTTTAATTTCATTGATGTCTCCTTTAACAACCATATTAATCACACGAGATTGTTTATGGAAAGAGAGAACATCTAAATGACTGAATTCTTCTTTGTTTAATTCTTCTTTAAAAGCTAATTGTATTTTATGAATATGATCTTTAATATCATAGAGATCACCCGATGTTGTCATACATCCATTGTCTAAAATCCCAAAGCTATCACAAATATCTTCTAATTCTCTTAAATTATGAGATGAAATAATGACTGTCATATTTTCATCAATGATTTGATTAATAGCTTTTTTAAAAGCTAAACGCATAACAGGGTCTAAACCATCAAAAGCTTCATCTAATAATAAATATTTTGGTGCAATTGCAAGTGCTAAAGCAAACATTGCTTGTCTTTTCATTCCTTTTGAATAGTCTTTTAAAGGTTTATTTTGTGGTAAACGGAATAAATCGACATAATGTTGATAGGTTTCTAAATTGAATTGTGGATAAAAAGTAAGATAGAAATCTTTCATTTCATCAATAGTAGCAAAGTGAAAATAGTAGGGATCATCACTAATGAATAAAATATCTTTTTTAACATCAGGATTTTCATAAACATCTTTTCCATCAAATAAAATACTTCCTTCATCACATTTAGAAATCCCATTTAATAAATAAAGTAAGGTTGATTTCCCAGCTCCATTAGGACCAATCAAACCAAAAATACTTCCTGAGGAAATTGTGACATTTAAATGATTTAAAACATTTTTATTTTCAAAAGATTTCATCACATCTTTAATTTCAATCATACAGTTTCCTCCTTATATACTTCTTCAATAATTTCTAATAATTTGTCTTTGGTAATTTGATGCTTTTTCATTTCATTGACACATCCTTTAAAATCATCTAATTTATCGTCTTTAATCAATTGATCAGTTTGATTATCAGCAATAAAACATCCTTTTCCTTTAATGGAATAAATATAACCTTGGTTCTCTAATTCTTGATAGGCCTTAGAAACAGTATTAGGATTAACGCCAATATCTGTTGCAAGAGATCTTACCGAAGGTAATTTATCATTAGGAAGTAAAATACCAATAGAGATAAACTCTAAGATTTGTTTTTTGAGTTGTTCAAAGATAGGAATTTTACTTTGAATATCTATTATAAACATAGAGCCCTCCTAACTGTATTAGTGTCACTAGTACACTAATACAGTATAATACATTTAATGATTTGTCAATAAGGTAAAGAAAAAAAGAGCTCATTGAGTGAACTCTTTTTCATGTTTTTTGAAAAAGTCATAAAAATAACGTACGTTTTCTAATTGATACCAAGGCGTGACTTGGCATTCTTTAGCATCAAGATTATATATTTTAGCATCTAAAGTTCCTAACATAAAAGGAGAATGAGTAGCAATAACAAATTGACATCCTAAATAATGTGCGAGTTTATTAATTTCATGGGCTAATGCAACCTGGTTGGCAGGGGATAAAGAAACTTCAGGTTCATCTAATAAATAAAGCGCTTCAGGTATAAGGTATTCTTGAAAAAACTGTAAAGAGGTTTCTCCATTGGAATACTTTTCTTGAGAAAAAATAATATTTTCTATTCTTTGTTCTTTTTCTTAATTAACCATCTGACACATGTGCATAGTATGGTTCGGATAAATTGAGTACAGTAATAATTGCTTTTTTAGGACATGGATGTGATTTCAAAACATATTTCTGTATTTTGTTCATGAAGTTCTTTCCAGTATATCTATGGTTGAAACGCCATTCTTGTTCATTCAAAAACAAAGGTAAGTCACGTTTAGTTACTCCATGATATATACCAGTAATATTATTCTTTATATCACCAATTAATACATTAAGCCAATACAATCTATGATTTTCTTCATCATAGAGTATTTTTTCTGATTTTAATGTTATTTTATCAGTTAATCCTAAAAAAGTTGTTTTTCCATCAGTGTTTAGTATTCTTTCTTTTGAAAGTATTGCTTTTTTTGAGATGAATCTAACAATATTATTTGTACTATCTACAGCTACTGGCATTAATTTTAAAAATTTTGGATATTTATTTTCTTTATCTGTTGATAACATTACTAAAAAGGGTTGCTGTTCAGTAGCAACTCCTTGTTTGTGTTCTTCTTTACTTTTTGAGCCTATATAAGCAACGTCTGCTTCATAAAAAAAGCTGTCCAGAATTTTTTCACTGTTACTTTGGGACATAAGAATCCTACATTTTCTACAAAGTAATAGCGCTGTTTTATAATTTATTTCTAATTCATTAGCTAATTCAATCGCAGACAAACCTTTATTTGCCGTAAAAAAGAGATACATTCCTAAAATCAATTTATAAAGATCTAGCTTATTATCTTGAAATATAGTATTAGAAAGTAAGTAATGTTGATGACCACATTCTTTACATTGAAAGACATCACCTCTTTTAATGGAATAGTAATGTGTACATCCACATTTTTCACAGTAAAAGCCAACAGGCCATTTCATTTTAAAAAAGAATTTTACACATTCATCATGATTATTTGCATATTTTCTAGTTAAAGTAATTAAAGAATCCTTTTTTGGTTTTTGATTTTTAGCCATAGTATCCACCTCTTTAAGAAAAGTATATAATATTTTAAAGAAGTGATAGATTATACTCCTCGGTTTAAAGTGAGAATAACGGAGTTAAATCAAAAGATGTGTCAGATGGTTAATTAAGTTCTTTTTTATGATCCAAAATACTTTGAGCTTTTTCTAAAGATAAACCATCTTGCATATAATCATAAGTTAATCCATGTTCTAAAATTGCTTTTTGTTGTATTTTTTTAATTTCATAGAGAATATCTTCACTTTTGATATAACGACTATTTTCAGGAAGATGATAAAAAGGAACACCGTATTCATTACTTCCCAAACTATAGGCACATTCATTTTCAAATCTTTGACAATAATTTTCTGAACCATAATTATTGCTTGCAGGGCTTTCTTTTCCTTTTATCTTTAGTTTTCCAGCAATAATATTTAAAAGAGTAGATTTTCCACAACCATTATTTCCATAGAAAATAGTAATAGGTGCAAAAGAAAAGGGTTCAATGTATTTATCTTTAAAGACACTATAAGGATAAATATTAGGGTTTTTAAGTTTTTTGTTACTTAATTTAAAGCTACTTAAATAAATCATAGAATGACCTCCTCGTATAATTTAATCTTAATTGATGAGAGTTAAAAAGACAATAAATTTATAGAGTATTATTTTTATTGAATATTGCAGGTTTACTTGGAAGAAAGTATATGATTCGATATAATATATTTTAATAAAAGGGGAAATAATATGAATGAAAATCGTGTTCAAAAATATAAATTAGCGAAAAAAATTTCAAATCAAATTGAGTATTTAGAAAATAAAAAGCATGTTCAATTTAATATAATGTCTAAAAAAATAGCGGGTGAGAAATTATTAGAATATAACTATATAAATTTAATAACTCCGTATAAACATAACTTTGCAAAAACAAATGAAAAAAAAGAAGTGATTAAAGTAAATGGAGAACATATTTACGAAAGGAATGTTGAATTTAGTGAATATTATGATTTGTTTATGAATGAAAGAAAATTATATCCGATGATTATTGAAAACATACTAGATTTTGAAATTCATTTCAAGTCAATAACAGCTTATCATATTTTAACTTTGAATCAATTAACAGATTCTAATCAATTGAGGATGTTTTTTGATGGCTTAAAAATAAGAGCTGCAATTTTAGAAAATAGATATAATGAACAAAGAATAAAACATATGAATGCACATTTAGAAAAACTAAAAGAACAAATTTTTAATTATGCAGATATTTATTGTTTCTTTGATAGAATGAGTTTAGGAAATATGTTAACTGTTTTCACGTGTCTTGATAAAAAACAACAAGATGTAATTTTTGAAGATTTAAAGCGATTTAATATGAATTTAAATGTACAAAAGATACCAGATTTTATTAATAAAATTTTTTGTTTGGTTTCTATTCGTAATTGTGTAATGCGTAGTAATAGTTTAGAAATATTAATTAGATTTTATAATCCTAAGACCCATGAACTACGAAAAGTATCTGATAGGAAAAAATATTTAAATATGATTAAAGAATTATGTAAAGAAAAAACTCATGATTATTCATGAGTTTTCTTCCGCACCAAGTGCCATTTACATTATTATTATATGCAAATACAGAAAAAAGACAACACAAAATTAAAAATGAAACAACAAAAAGTAATAATACCTATAAAATAGTTCAAATTTTTAAAAAGTATTGTATTGAATCTTATAAGTTGTGTGGTAATCCACCAAAAAAAGCGGTGTTCCCAACCATTAAGAGGGAGTTAAAAAAGCGGTGTACGCCACCAAATCAAGTTATATAATTTGGAAAAGAGCGAGTTAAAAAGGAGAGAGTATTCCTATTTGGAATGCTCTCTTTGATTTATCTAATGAATAAATAAGCTGTATAAATGATATAGAGTAAAATACAAAGAAGACCTTCTTTTCTGTTCATTGATTTATTTGTTTTTGCAAATAGATAAAGTAGAATGCTACTTACTAGTAAGATAATACAATCTATAATTGATTCATTTATAACAGTAAGTGGTGAAAGTGTCGCAGAACATCCTAAAATAAATAAGATATTAAAGATATTAGAGCCAATAGCGTTACCTAAAGCTAAACCACTTTCTCCCTTTTTTGTAGCAACAATAGAAGTTACAAGTTCAGGAAGAGAAGTACCAATAGCAACAATCGTAAGTCCAATGAAATTTTCGCTAACACCTAAATTTCTAGCAATAATACAAGCTTGATCAACGACTTGTTGTCCACCCAAAATAACGAAAGCTAATCCTAAAACAATAAATAGAATACTCGTTAATAGAGAACGTGTTTTTGTGTTGTCTTCATTTTGTTGGTGACAAATCGCTTCATAAATCATTCTTCCAAGATAGATAATCATTAATAAAATAAGAAATATTCCTTCTAATCTTGAAAGTTTTCCATCAAATAACATGATAAGTAAAATGAAAGTAACGATGATATTAAAAGGAAGATCCTTTTTTAAAATCGTTTTATCTGTTTTAAATGAAGCTAAAAAAGCACAGATACCAACAACAATTAAACCATTAAAAATATTAGAACCAATAATATTGCTTAAAGCTATTTCGTTATTTCCTGTAAATGCAGCACGTATACTTACCGATGCTTCTGGCGCGCTCGTTCCCATTGCTACAATCGTTAAACCAATGATTACACTGGGTACTTTTAGAAATCTTGCCAGATTACAGCTTCCCTCAACAAATAAATCAGCACCTTTAATTAGAAAAATAAAACCAATAATTAATAAAATATATTCCATGTTTTCCCCTTTCTTGCGAAAAAGTCAACAAAAAAGACTTTTATCGCATCAAAAAAATTGATTGATAAAAGTCTCGTTATTTACTCATAATAACCGGCTATAAGCGTGATGACGATTATTAGAACATCGAAGATGCTAACTACTCTCTTTTATATAAAAATAATAATTGATAATCATAAATAAATCAATTCTATTTTAATATATGTTAAAATATTTAATGTAGAATCAAATTTGAGGTATTTGTATGAAAAAATTATATTTAATAGGTGGAACAATGGGCGTTGGCAAAACAACCACATGCCAAGTTTTAAAAACAAAATTAGATAAAAGTGTATTTTTAGATGGTGATTGGTGTTGGGATATGCATCCGTTCATGGTTAATGAAGAAACAAAAAAGTTAGTTTTAGAGAATATCTGCATGTTATTGAATAATGATTTAAAATGCAGTGTATTTGATCATATTATTTTTTGTTGGGTAATGCATGAACAAAGTATTATCGATGATCTGCTTTCACGCCTAGATTTAAATGATGTAAAAGTAATAGCGATTTCTTTAGTTTGTCAAAAAGAAGCTTTAGAAAAACGTATTCAAAAAGATATTGATCAAGGAATTAGAAAACCAGATGTCCTTGCTCGTAGTGTAGAAAGATTAGAAATGTATCAAAAATTAAATACATATAAAATTGATGTTTCTAATAAAACAATTGAAGAAATTGTTAAAGAAATAATAAAAGTAGGTGATGAAAATGATTAGACATATTTTATTTTGGAATTATACAAAAGAAGTTAAAGAAAACCATTTAGAAAAAGAAACACTTCAAAAATTAAAAGAATCAGTTCAAACTTTAGAAGGAATTGAAGGCTTATTATGTGTGGAAATGGAAGAAAACTTGACTTCAGGTTATGATCTTGTTTTTTATAGTGAGTTTGAAAATTTAGAAGCTTTAAAGAATTTTCAAAATCATCCATTACATGAAGCACATAAAAAGCGTTGTATGAATCTTGTTTGTGAGCGTTTATGTGGAGATATTGAAAGATGAAAACAGAACATATTGAAGTTGTAGATTATGATTCGAAGTGGGTAAATGATTTCAATCAAATTAAAGGGGAAATAGAAGAAGCTTTAAAAGATTTAGTGCTTGCTGTTGAACATGTAGGAAGCACTTCTGTTCCTTTACTAGCAGCTAAACCAATCATTGATTTAGATGTTGTAATTGATCAAAATGATTTAAAAGAAGTTATTTATCTTTTAGAAAATCATGGTTATATTTATGAAGGCGATTTAGGTCTTAAAGATCGCGAAGCTTTTAGATATGAAGGAAAAGAGCATTTAAGAACACATCATCTTTATGTATGTCCACAAGATTCTAAAGAATTGAAACGACATCTTGCTTTTAGAAATTATTTAAGAAAACATCCAAATACTGTAAAAGAATACGGTAAAATTAAAAAAGAAGCAGCAAAGTTATATCCAAATGATATTGAAAAATATTGTATGTATAAATCACAAATTATTGAAAAAATTTATAAGGAAATAGGTTTAAAATGAAAAAAAGCTATAAGGGGTACATTGTTTGGATGATTTTATTTTGTGTTGGCATGGAATTGATGATGATTGTTGGTTTGAAAAATCTTAAACTATTTAGCTTGATTTTAGGTAATTATATGCTTATGATGATAACCTTGCTTACAGGAATGATTTACAAAAATGAATGTATTTATTGGTATTCAGGAATGTCTTATCAAGAAGCAATTGAGGCAACAAGTATGTCAAGAAAAAAGTATGCTTATAAACATTTTATACGTTTTTTTATAACATGTTTATTGTATTTATTTTATTCAATAATAGCTTATTTTTTGTCATTTTCATTTGGAATGAATATGACAATTTGTTGTTTGTTGATTGTGGTGTGTGCCCTCAACACGACATCTATTAAGTTATAAAGGAGTTTTTATGAGTTTTATTACAACGTATACAAAAAAATATTTTGATCCATTAAATGTTGATGAAAGTTTATTAGATATTAAAGATATTGCACATGCACTTTCTTTGATATGTCGAGGAAATGGACATGTTCAATATTTTTATTCCGTAGCTCAACATAGTCTTGCTTGTGCTAAGGAAGCAAAGACAAGAGGATATAGTAAAGAAGTTATTTTAGGATGTTTGTTGCATGATGGAAGTGAAGTTTATTTAAGTGATGTTACAAGACCGATAAAAAAAGAACTTACTTATTATTTAGAAGTGGAAGATGTTTTACAAAATGTTATTTGGAAACATTTTATTCAAAGAGATTTAACAAAAGAAGAAACTAAATTAGTTTTTGAAATTGATGATGAAATGTTATCTTTGGAACTAAAAGAATTATTAAATGATGAAATCAATAGGAATTATTTAAAGTTGCAAAGAAAAGTTGATTTAAGTTTTGTAGCTTTTGAAACAATTGAAAATGAATTTATAGAATTTTATAAAGAGACGATGGAAATTTAAAATCGTCTTTTTCTTTACCCTTTCCTTATTTCTGTGCTAAAATTTGAGTATATATTTTTAAGGGGGACTCTCATATGGAACATGTTACATTTGATGAATTTTTTGATTTTGTAAAGAATGAAGATGCTGATTGATATATTCCTGGCCTAAAAGAATATTTTGAAGGTTTAAATCAAGATGAAATTTATATACAAGACAATTTTTTGGGAAAACTTGTTTTTCAATTTAATAAATTTGAAAATAATTTAAAGAAAGCTGTTTTTGATAAGTTTATCTGTTATAAAAAAATGATGGATGAAAAAGAAAAAAGTAAACTTAAAAACAGTGCTAATGAAATAGCCAATGTTGATTTAGAAAGTGCTTATTCTTACAATGAACTTTTTGACAATGTTTCTCATAACAAATTATTAGAAGATATTAATAAATATAATAATTGTGGGGATGTTGATTCTGATTTTGGAATAGAATTAAGATTTAATGAAATACATGAAAAAGAAACTTTTAACCAAGGTTCTTTAGATATTATAGGAAGTGTTTCATTTAACTCATATAAAAGTGGAAAAGTCTTTGACTTTCCATTTACAATGACCATTGGTTTAGATTCAGACTCTTATTTTGAAAAAGAGGGGGATATCTATAAGATATATAAATTTAGGGAGTTCTATGCTTTTTCTAAAACCTATGGTACAGAAGATACAATACATTATAGATATAGAAAAAATGATTTTCCATTAGAAAAATATGGTACATACGGTGTACATGTTGATAGTGATATTCCTTTTGCTGGTGATAAGTATTCAATTTATATGTTTAGAAATGACTATGCCCCATTTAAATATGCTTTCCAATATGATTGTCTCACTCATTTAGTTAAATCTGAACTTGGAAAAGAGCTTTTAGAAAATGGTGCTAAAGAAGATTTATTAAAAATTCTTTATAATAGAATAGCCTATGTTGTTGATGAAAGCCTTATGCCAAAATATGATTAAGATGTTATCTTTAAAACAATTGAAAATGAATTTATAGAATTTTATACAGAGGCGATATGAATTAAAATCGTCTTTTTTACTTAATATTTACATAATATTAACGAGAATACGCTACTTCTCTTTAAATGTGTTTTGATACAATTAAATAGCATTCAATGCACTCAAATAAGGGAGGAAAAAATGAATAAGAAGATTATAAAAGGAGCTATGTGTTTATCAATGATATCATCAATTGCACTTACAAATGCATCATTGATTAAACCGATAAATGCGATAGCTTCACAAATTACAGGAACAACACATACAGGTTCTTTTAACGTAGATAGTTTAACATTACAACCAGGTGAAACAACATCCTCAGTCAATGTCAATTGGTATGCACCAGAAGGAACAGGTAATTCTATGATTCAATTTGGTGATCAAACGTATCAAGTTGAAGCAAAAGATTTAACTTCACCAACAAAAGTAGATACTAGTAAATATAAGGATACTGGAAAAAAAGTATGTAAAGTAACTGTTAATGGTTTACAAGCAGATACGCAATATACGTATTATATTTCAAATGATAATGGAAATACATGGTCTAATGCCTATACGTATACAACACCAAAAAATGATAGTTTTAAGTTTGGATTTACGAGTGATCCACAAATAAAAGAAAACAAAGAAACCGATAGTAAGGGATGGAATCCAAGCGATGGAACGAATCAGACTGGTTGGGCAACAATGATGTCTGAATTAGAAGAACAAGGTGTAAATCTTGTTGTTTCTGCAGGTGATCAAGTAGAAGATCAAAGCTGGGGTAAATCAAGTGAATATGATAGCTTTTTTGCACCAACACAAATGACATCTATTCCTTATGCACCAGCTGTAGGAAATCATGATAGACATTATATGTTTGCGGATCACTTTAATTTACCTCATCAAATGGATTCATTAGAAGAAGTAAAAACAACGTTTAGAGGACAAAATAGTGGAACAAGTCAAAGTCATGGAAACTATATTCAAGCAACAGCTGACGAAATAGCTGGTCAATTAGAATCAAATGGTGTTAAACCTAATGCTGAAGGACAATATGATTTTGTTGAAAGACGAGAGATGGAAACAAAAGGAAATTATTATTATTTATATAATAATGTCTTGTTTGTAACTTTAAATACAGGAGCTTATCCTGGCGGTAATGATGAAGAAAATGCAAGTAATGAATCCGTGCCAAGTGCTTCTAAAGGAAATGAAGAGGCGGAAGCAATTGTTAAGAATTTTAGAACAACTTTACAAGCTGCGACAAATGAATATCAAAATCAATATCAATGGCTTGTTGTAACACATCATAAATCAACACAAACAGTTGCTAAACATGCTGCTGATAGCGATATAGAAAACTATGTGGATGCTGGTTTTGAATCGTTAATGGATGATTTTAAAGTGGATTTTGTATTAGGTGGTCATGATCATGTTTATTCTCGTAGTTATGTTTTAAAAGGTGGAAAAAGAGTAAGTGAAAGACTTGATACAATTAATGATCCTCAAGGAACAATTTATTTAACAGGAAATTGTTGTTCAGATATGCAATACTATACACCATTTGAAAAATTAGATAAAAATAATAATGCTGATTTTCCAGTTTTAGCGAATGGTAAAAAAGGCTCACAAGCTTATTTGGAAGGTAATTCATTACCTTATGGTAATCAAGAATGGAATCAAGAATATAGTCCAAGTTATGCTGTATTTGATGTAAAAGATAATAAAATGTCTGTTAAGGTTTATAATTTAGACGGTGATAGTCAAAATCCAGATAGTAAAGAAATTGATGCTTTTACAGTTACTAAAAAGAGTGATGGTGGAAGTAAAACAACAGGTTTTGAAAACGCAAAAGCTTTATTATCATTGCAACAAACAGGTCGTTATGATTCAGGTATAACAAATGCTGATGGTGGTGTTATTGAAATTGTTGATTATAACAATCAAACAGGTTGGGCTTATGCAGTTAATGGGCAATCTGGAAAACTTGTTGCTATTGCACTTAAAGATATAGAATCAAAAGATAAAGTTGATTTATTAGATGGTAATGATATTGATATTAAATCAATTGTAGAAAAAGCAGATTCATCTTTTGTTTATGGTGATATGACATCTGTTTCAGTAAGTCATGATGGAAAATATTTAGCACTAGCAATTCAAGCAGCTAATTATAAAGACAATGGTAGAATAGCTCTATTTGAATGTCATGAAGATGGAACAATTGGACTTTTAAAAATTATTGAAGTTGGAGTTCAACCAGATATGGTTGTTTATACAAATGATGATACTCAAATTTTAACTGCTAATGAAGGTGAACCTAGAAATGGTTATACTTCTACGGATCCTAAAGGAACAGTAAGTATCATTAATACCAAAACTTTTGAAGCTAATCATGTTGGTTTTGAAGCGTTTGATAGCCAAGAAGCAAGACAAAAACTTGTTGATCAAGGAATTGTTATTAAAAAAGGAACAAAACCATCAGAGGATTTTGAACCAGAATATATTGCTGTGTCAGATACAAAAGCATACATCACTTTACAAGAAAATAATGCCATTGCCATAATAGATTTAAAAACACAAAAAATTGAAAGTGTTATGAGTGTTGGCTATGAAGATTATAGTAAAGTAAGTGTAGATATTGATAAAAAAGATGGAAAATATGCGCCTCAAACTTATAATTCATTAAGAGGAATTCGTATGCCAGATGCTTTAAGTGTGTATACAGTAGATGGTGTTGATTATATTGTTACAGCTAATGAAGGTGATAGTCGTAAATGGGGAGACTATACAAATGAAAAAGAAGTTAACTTTGGAAAAGGGAAAACTTCACCTACAGAAAAGATTACTTCTGAAAATAGTGGTTTAACTGGTAAAGTTGTATTCTTTGATTCATCTGATTATGATGGTTTAGATAATGATAAAGATTATTTATTTGGTGGTAGATCTTCTACAATCTTTAAAGTAGAAGGAAATACAATGAAAGAAGTATTTACTACAGGAAATGATTTTGAAGCAGTAACAGCAAAATATATTCCAGATCATTTTAACTGTTCTAATAATGATATCACAATAGATGATCGTTCTGGGAAAAAAGGCCCTGAAAGTGAATCGGTGACAATTGGTAAGATTGGTGAAAAAACATTTGCTTTTGTAGGTTTAGAAAGAGTTGGTGGGGTTGTAGTTTATGATATTACTACACCAGAAAAAGCAACGTATGTTAATTATATCAATTCAAGAGATTTTACAAGTGATATTGCTGGAGATGATTCACCTGAAGGAATGAAATTTATTTCAAGCGAACAAAGTAAAACAGGGGAACCTCAATTACTTGTTGCTTATGAAGTTTCAGGAACTTTAGGAGCTTATGATTTAACATTAAATACATCTTTAGATAAAGATAGTGAAGCAAATGGTAATAAGCCAGAAGATAAAAAAGATGAAAATATAATTATTACTGATACAAATAACAAAGATAATAATACTCAAGATTCTCTAAAAATAAATAAAGAAAATATCAAACAAAAGAAAGTAAAAACAGGAGATAATACAATGATTAGTTTCTATGTAATTACTTTATTTATAAGTTTATTTGTAGGTGTATTCTTTATTAAAAAACATCAAAAAGTTAAATAAAACGATAAGAAGACTAAATTAAAAATATAAATTTAGTCTTCTTTTTACTTTTACTTAACATTTCTTTTCATAAAAATGATAGTTGATTTTCTTAAAAATAAGTATGCTTTTTCTATACTAAAGAAAAGGAAATGAAAAAATGCCGTCAACATATGCACATTATCGATTTGGACAAGAAGTTTTAAAAGAACTACCAAACGATATTAAAAAAATAATTATAGAAAATAAAGAACTCTATGATATTGGACTACATGGCCCAGATCTCTTGTTTTATTATTTACCATTAAAAACCAATGAAATTAATTCAATAGGTTATAACATGCACGAAAAAACAGGAGAAGAAGTATTTGATACTTTTAGAAAAATGATGACTTCTAAAAAACAAATCAATCATTACCTAGCTTATTATTATGGATTTATTTGTCATTTTGCCTTAGATGCAACGTGTCACGGTTATATTGAAAAAAGAATTCATGAAAGTGGAGTATCACATGGAGAAATAGAAGTTGAATTTGATCGTTTTTTAATGATTGAAGATGGATTAAATCCTATTTCACATCATTTGACGAATCATTTAGTGGCTAGTGAGGAAAATGCTAAAATTATTGCTGATTTTTATGAAATAACCACAAAACAAACTAAAAAAGCGATTAAAGGTATGAAAATATACAATGATTTATTGGTTGCTCCTTCTAAATTAAAGAGAAAGATTATTTATGCTTTACTTCGTATAAGTGGGAATTATAAGGAAATGCATGGATTGATTGTTAATTATGAGGAAAATCCAAAATGCATAGAAAGTACTAAAAAATTAAATGAGCTTTATCACATTGGTAAAGAAAGAGCGTTACAGCTTTTAACAGAAAATAATACTAATAATGATTTATATCATTATACATTCAGTGGAAAAGAGGAAAAAAATGAGATTTAAAATGACAAAAGAAGAGAAAAACTGGGTTTTATATGATGTAGGAAACTCAGCATTTGTTCTTCTGGTATCAACAATCATGCCAATTTATTTTAATTACTTATCAGAAAAAGCAGGGCTATCTTCTGTTGATTATTTGGCTTTTTGGGGTTATGCTGCATCAATTGTTACAATTATTGTTGCTTTTTTAGGACCAGTCTTAGGGACTTTAGCTGATACAAAAGGTTATAAAAAACCAATCTTTATAATCACTTTATTAATTGGTTGTATTGGATGTTTTTTACTTGGTTTTATTAAACAGTGGCTATTCTTTTTAATTGTTTTCATTATTGCTAAGATAGGTTTTTCCGGAAGCTTGATTTTCTATGATTCGATGCTTTCTGATGTAACAACGCCTGAACGTGTAGATCATGTTTCTTCTCAAGGATATGCCTGGGGTTATATTGGAAGCTGCGTCCCTTTTGTTGTCTGTCTTCTTCTTGTTTTAAATGCTGGAAAGATTGGACTATCTATGGAAATGTCAATGATGATTTCTTTTGCTATTATTGCTTTTTGGTGGTTTGGTCTTACTTTACCACTATTAAAAACTTATCAACAAAAATATTATGTAGAAAGAAAACCACATGCGATGCAAAACAGTTTTAAACGTTTATTTGAAACGATAAAAAATGTTAGAAAAGAGAAAAAGATTTTTTTATTCTTACTTGCGTTTTTCTTTTACATAGATGGTGTTTATACCATTATTGATATGGCTACAGCCTATGGAACAGCTTTAGGTTTTGAAAGTACAGGATTGTTATTAGCTTTATTATTAACCCAAGTTGTTGCTTTTCCTTTTGCTATTTTATTTGGAAGATTATCATCAAAATATGAAGCAGCTAAACTAATAAGAGTTTGTATATTAGCTTATTTGGGTATTTCAATTTTTGCGATTTTCCTTACAAAACAATGGCAGTTTTGGTTGCTAGCTGTTTTAGTAGGAATGTTTCAAGGAGGGATTCAATCTTTATCAAGATCCTATTTTACAAAAATCATTCCTTTAGAAAAATCAGGAGAATACTTTGGTTTAATGGATGTTTGTGGAAAAGGAGCTTCGTTTTTAGGAACAACAGTTGTTGGTGTTTTATCACAAGCAACAGGTCAAATTAATCTTTCTCTAGGAGCTCTATCTGTTTTCTTTATGTTAGGAATTGTCTTTTTTAGAATGTCTGAAAAAAGAGAAGGTTAGTGAACTACAAGTTCAATGACAGCCTTCTTTTTTTATTTTAAAATAAGAGTGGTGATAGAAATGAAGAAAAAATTAATAAATCCTTTAAAAATAGGAAAGAATTTAAAAAGATGTGTTGATCAAATGGGGTATAAAGTAAAAGATATTCAAGAGTATTTATGTTTAGAATGTCCTCAACCAATTTATCGTTGGTTTAAAGGAAGTACATATCCTTCAATTCATCATTTATATGCATTAAGTTGTTTATTTGGGGTAAGTATGAATGAATTAATTGAAGAAGATGAAAGAAAAGAATGGGGTTATCGTATTTATCAAATGAAAGAGGGGAAAATGACATTAGAAAATCAAGAAATTTTGTAAGCATATTTCTTGCTTATTTTCTAGTATTCAAGTATGATATAGATACCCTATAGGGGTGGGAGGTGTAGTAATGGAAAAGAAATATGATGTCATTGGGATGACATGTAGTGCATGTTCAGCTCATGTAGATAAAGCAGTAAGAGGGTTGGATGGTGTTGATGATGTTAATGTCAATTTATTGCAAAACTCAATGACTGTTGAATTTGATGAAAATAAACTAAGTGAAAGTCAAATTTTTGAGGCTGTAGATAAAGCAGGTTATAAAGCTCAAAATATTGGTGAAAAACAGGTTTCAAATGTTCAAGAAGATGAAAATGAGCATAAAAAGAAGAATTTGATTTTATCATTTATTTTCTTGATTCCTTTATTTTATATCAGTATGGGACATATGATGAATTGGCCTTTACCAAGTATTCTCTTAGGTCATGAAAATATGATGATCTTTGTTTTAGTTCAATTGTGTTTAGTTGTTCCTATTATGTTCATCAATAGAGGTTATTATATTCGAGGCTTTAAAACTTTATTCAATCGTAGTCCAAATATGGATTCTTTGATTGCCTTAGGTTCTTCAGCAGCTTTTCTTTATAGTTTATATGCAACATTTATGATGGCTTATTATTTAGGTAGAATGGATATGGATATGACACATCATTATATGATGCAACTTTACTTTGAATCGGCAGGAATGATTTTAACATTAATTTCTTTAGGTAAATATTTAGAATCACGTTCTAAACAAAAGACTTCAGAAGCGATTGAAAAATTGATGAAGCTGATGCCTTCAACAGCTATTGTCTTAAAAGAAGGAAAAGAAGTTGAAGTAGCCATTGAAGATGTTCAAATTGGTGATGTTGTGATTGTTAAACCAGGTAACAATATTCCTTTGGATGGAAAAATCATTCAAGGACATGGTTCTATCAATGAAGCGATGATTACTGGAGAAAGCTTACCGGTCGATAAAACAGTTGGTGATCAAGTTATTGGTTCAACCAATAACTTAGATGGTTATATGCAAGTAGAAGTTAGTCATGCTTCAAATGATACAACGCTTTCTAAAATCATTCGTTTAGTAGAAGAAGCAGGCGCTTCTAAAGCACCAATTGCCAAACTGGCTGATAAGATCAGTGGTGTCTTTGTACCAACAGTTATTACGATTGCAATCATTACTTTTATTCTATGGCTTACACTTGGAAATAAAGATTTCCACTTTGCCTTAAACTGTGCAATTTCAGTTCTTGTTATTTCTTGTCCATGTGCTTTAGGACTTGCTACTCCTACAGCTATCATGGTTGGAACAGGAAAAGGAGCAAATTTAGGTATCTTAGTTAAATCAGCGCAACATTTAGAAGAACTTTCTAAATGTGATACGATTGTTTTAGATAAGACAGGAACACTTACAGAAGGAAAACCTCAAGTTACAGAAGTTTATCCAATTGGTGTAAGTGAAAATGATTTATTGAAATATGCGGGTTCGATTGAACAATATTCTAAACATCCACTTGCTAAAGCAATTCATAGTTATGTTTTAGAACAAGGGGTTTCATTAGATAATTTAGAACATTTTGAAATGAAACAAGGCCTAGGTCTTGTAGGTGATTTAAAGGGTAAAGTTCTTTTATCAGGGAATAGACGTTTGATGGAAGGAAATGGTGTTGATCTTTCTTCAATTGAAGAGCTATATAAAGAATTATCTGCTAAAGGAAAGACACCTTTATTTTACAGCTATGCAGGTCAACTTATTGGCTTGATCGTTGTTTCAGATGTCTTGAAACAAACAAGTAAACATGCTATTGATTGTTTAAAAGACATGAACATGAATATTTATATGTTGACAGGTGATAACCAATTAACAGCCAATGCGATTGCTGATGAATTAGGCATTGAAGCCATTGGTGAAGTCTTACCACAAGATAAAGAAAAACATGTAAGAGATTTACAAGAAAAAGGACATCGTGTTATCATGGTGGGTGATGGAATCAACGATGCACCTGCCCTTGTAAGAAGTGATGTTGGTATTGCGATGACTTCAGGAATCGATATTGCGATCGAATCTGCAGATATCGTCTTGATGAAAAATGATTTACAAGATGTTGTTGTGGCTTATGAACTTTCAAAAGCGACAATTAAAAATATTAAAGAAAACTTATTCTGGGCATTCTTCTATAATGTCATCGGTATCCCAATTGCTGCAGGAGTGTTCTATTCAATCTTTGGCTGGTTGTTAGACCCAATGTTTGGGGCAGCTGCGATGTCATTAAGTTCTGTCTTTGTTGTATCGAATGCACTCAGATTAAGATTCTTTAAACCAAAACATCAAATTATTAAAATACAAGAAAATAGGAAAAAGGAAGAAAAGAAAATGAAAAAAGTATTAGTAGAAGGAATGATGTGCGAACATTGTAAAGCGCACGTAGAAAAAGCATTAAATGCTATTGATGGTATTCAAGCAACAGTTGATCTAGAAAAAAACTGTGCTTTTGTAGAGGGTGAAGCTGACGAAGCTACATTAAAACAAGCAATTGAAGAAGCAGGATATACTTATAAAGGAATTGAATAAGTATGATGGCTGATAAAAAACAGGTCACAAGACTTTTAAAAACAGCAAGAGGACAAATTGATGGTATCTTAAAAATGGTGGAAGAAGATCGCTATTGTATCGATATTTCACATCAAATCATGGCTAGTGAAGCTATTTTAAAAAGAGCTAACAAAGAAGTCTTAAAAGCACATATGACACATTGTGTTCATGATGCAGTCAATAGTGAAGATTGTGATCAAAAAATAGAAGAAATGATTAAAGTCTTAGATAATTTATTGAAATAAGAAATCTTGAAAAAGGTTTCTTATTTTTTGTGCAAAAAAGTATAATACCGGCTTATATAAGCCGGTATTCATAATTTGCAGAGTGTATACTGTATTTGGATGAATAGAAAAGGAGAAGTAGAGTATGGAAAAATAATTTTAAATGTAATAGAAATTGCATTAAATATTGCCGTTATTGTATGTTTGGTAAAATCAATTAAAGATAAAAGAGAATCTTAATAAAAGAATCATTCAAAATAACACACTGTTTTGTTACCTTGTAAATAATGCTAGATAATGTAAGAATTACTAGAAATATCCATTGTTTGTATCGAATAGAGAAATAAAAGTGTATAATTAAATCAATAGCAGTTAGGAGGAAAAATTATGAGCAGATATGTTTTAGGGTTAGATATAGGAATTACTTCTGTAGGGTATGGTGTAATAGATATTGATAATAATTTATTTGTGGATTATGGTGTGAGACTTTTCAAAGAAGGAACAGCTGCAGAAAATGAAACTCGAAGAACTAAAAGGGGTTCAAGACGTTTAAAAAGAAGAAAATCTAATCGTTTAAATGATATGAAAAATCTTTTAAAGGAAAATGATTTATATTTTGAAGATTATCGAAATTATAATCCTTATGAAATAAGGGCTAAAGGATTAAAAGAAAAGTTATTGCCTGAAGAACTATGTACAGCAATTATGCATATAACAAAATCAAGAGGAACAACTTTAGAAGCGCTTGCTGATGAAAGTCAAGATGATGAGGGAACAAAAGCGACTCTCTCAAAAAATGCTAAAGAGTTAAACAATGGAAAATACGTTTGTGAAGTTCAATTAGATAGATTAAATAATGATCATAAAGTAAGAGGAACAGAAAATAATTTTAAAACAGAAGATTATGTAAAAGAATTAAAAGAAATACTAAAACATCAAGATTTAGATGAAGAATTATGTAATCAAATTATTGAAATAGTATCTAGAAGAAGACGCTATGATCAGGGTCCTGGAAGTGAAAAATCACCTACTCCTTATGGAAGTTATCGTATTGTTGATGGTGTTTTAAAACATGTTAATTTGATTGATGAAATGCGTGGAAGATGTAGTGTCTATCCGGATGAATTCAGAGCACCTAAACAATCATATACAGCAGAATTATTTAATTTGTTAAATGATTTAAATAATTTAACAATTAAAGGTGAGAAAATAACGGTTGAAGAAAAAGAAAAGGTTGTTGCATTTGTTAATGAAAAAGGAAATATCACAGTTAAACAATTACTTAAATTATTAGACGCTCAAGAAGATGAGGTTACAGGATTTAGAATTGATAAAAATGAAAAACCATTAATTACTGAATTCAAAGGATATAGTAAAGTTTTAAAAGTCTTTAAAAAATATAATCAACAAGAATTACTTGAAGATAAATCAATTGTTGATCAAGTTATTGATATTTGTACAAAGGCTAAAGGAATAGATGAAAGAAAAAAAGATATTAAAGAATTATATCCTCAATTTGATGATGATCTAATTGAAGGATTGGCATCAATTAAAGGAGTTTCTGCTTATCATTCATTGTCTTTTAAGGCGATGCATATGATTAATAAAGAAATGCTTACAACAGAAATGAATCAAATGCAAGTTCTTCATGAAATAGATTTATATGATAAAAATAGAAAATCATCAAAAGGTAAGAAAAATATCGAGCCTGATAAAAAAGCTATTCTATCTCCAGTTGCTAAAAGAGCGCATCGAGAAACATTTAAAGTCATTAATGCGTTAAGAAAACAATATGGCGAATTTGATAGTATTGTTATTGAAATGACAAGGGATAAAAATTCAAAAGAACAAGTAAAGAGAATAAATGATAATCAAAAAAGATTTAAGAACGAAAATGATCAAGTTGATGAAATTATTAAAAATGCAGGTATTGATCCAGAAAGAGTTAATGGAAAAACGAAAATGAAAGTACGTCTTTATTTACAACAAGATTGTAAAACAGCTTATACACAACAAGATATTGATTTACATACATTGATTTTTGATGATAAAGCTTATGAAATAGATCATATTATTCCAATATCTGTTTCATTAGATGATTCACTTTCAAATAAGGTACTAGCATCTCGTTTAGAAAATCAACAAAAAGGTAATCTTACACCAATGATGGCTTATTTAAAGGGTAAATTTACAGATGGTAATTTAGAAAAATATAAATTGTTTGTAAATAGTAATAAGAATTTCAATCATAAGAAAAGAAGTAATTTACTTGATGAACAAGATATTACAAAAGAAGATGTAGCAAGAAAATTTATCAATCGTAACTTGGTAGATACAAGTTATGCATGTCGTACAGTATTAAATACTTTACAACATTATTTTAAAGATAATGAAATAGATACGAAAGTTCATACTATTAGAGGACAATCAACCAATATTTTTAGAAAACGAATAAATTTACAAAAAGATAGGGAACAAGATTATTTCCATCATGCTATTGATGCATTAATTGTTGCTTCTTTAAAGAAAATGAATATCGTCAATTCATATTTGATGCACTATAACTATAGTGATTTATATGATGAAGAAACAGGAGAAGTATTTGATGTTTTACCTGATAAACAATTTATTGATCAAAGATATATTTCATTTATCTCTGATTTAAAAAATATTTATCAAGAATCAAATCAATATAATTTAGGCTATATTACACAAGAACAAATGCATTATCCACTTATTAAAGTATCTCATAAAATAGATACTAAACCTAATAGACAAATTGCGGATGAAACAATTTATAGTACAAGAAATATTGAAGGACAAGATATGTTGGTTGAAAAGATTAAAAATATCTATGATCCTAAAGAAAAGAAAGCTATAGAACTTGTTAATAATATTATTAATGATGATACTGATAAGTACATTATGAAACATAAAGATCCACAAACTTTTGAAAAAATCAAAGAAGTTACACTAAATCATTTTAATGATTATAAAGATTCAAAGGAATATTATGTAATTGATAAAAAAGGTAAGTATTCTTTAAAAGGAGAAAGTCCTTTAACATCATATTATAATGAAAATGGAGCTATTACTAAATATTCTAAGAAAAATAATGGGCCAGCAATTACATCGATGAAATTCTACTCTGAAAAACTAGGGAATCATTTAGCAATTACAAGTAACTATAATACAAATAATAAAAAGGTAATTTTAAAACAAATAAGTCCATATCGAACAGACTTTTATGTATCTCCTGAGGGAAAATATAAATTTGTTACAGTTAGATATAAAGATGTTTTTTATAAAGAAACAATTCATAAATTTGTCATAGATAAAAATTGGTATCATGAAGAAAAAACTAAAAAAGGAATTCTAGAAGATTGGAAATTTGTATGTTCAATGCATCGAGATGAACTGATTGGACTTATCAAACCTGAAGGTAAAAAGTTTGTTTATGATGCTTCGATTAATGGTGGTCAAACACAATATCATGATGGTAAACATTATGAAATCTTAAAGTTTACAGCGACGAATGATGATAAAGCAAATATATTTGAAGTAAAGCCAATTAATACAATTTGTAAAAAACAATTAAGGCCATCAGCTGGATCAATGTTACATATCCAAAAATTTGCTACGGATGTTTTAGGAAATATATATGAAGTTAAAGATAATAGATTGAAATTAGAGTTCGATTAGTCTATAATATAGGTGGTTGTATTCTAGCAAAAATTTATATGACCTAACAAAACAAGGGTTTATCCCGGACTCGGCTCTTCGGAGCCTTTTTCTTTTATAAAAAATGAGTCATAGGATCATATATATTGAAAAATGTGAATGTTTGAAATTATATTTAGATAATATTAAGATTATTTACAATGATAATGATATTCTACTACCAATTTCAGACATTCAAATATTAGTTATAGATAATTATAAATCAAGTTTAAGTATACCCCTAATTAATAAATTAACAGAAAATAATGTATGTACAGTTGTATGTGGAATAGATCATATTCCTAAAAGTTACATACTTCCAATGAATGGTCATTTTTCACAAAGTGGAAATATTAATAAACAAATAGAATGGGATAATAATAGAAAACAAATTATGCATCAAAAAATAGTAAGAGCTAAAATACATAATCAAGCAGAAATATTAAAATTAAATAATAAAAGTCAAGATGTAATAAATAAACTATATCAATTTGAAAATGAAGTTCAAATTGATGATATTACAAATAGAGAAGGGTTAGCTGCAAAAATGTATTTTAGAGAATTATTTGGCGATGATTTTATACGATTTGATGAAGATGTAATCAATGCTGGATTAAATTATGGATATAGTATCTTTAGGTCATTAATATCTTCTATTATTGTAGCTAAAGGTTATTTACCTAATTTAGGTATTTTTCATCGAGGTAAACAAAATATGTTTAATTTAAGTGATGATGTAATAGAAGTGTTTAGACCAATTGTAGATCATTATGTTTATAATAATATGATGGAAGATATTATATTTAAACAAGAACATAGAGAAGCATTGATACAACTTACAGCTAAGAAAATAGAAATTGATGGAAGAAAACAAACAGTTAATAATGCTATTTATGTTTATTTAGAAAGTGTTTTAAAAGAATTAGAAACAAGTCAAGATGTCTATTTATTTCCTAAACCAATTTTATATGATTTATGAATTTATGAGATTGGTATTATTTTTTGACCTCCCCATGAAAACAAAAAAAGAAGTAAAAATATATACACATTTTAGAAAATATCTTATAAAAAATGGATATATGATGATGCAATTTTCTGTTTATTGTAAGATTTTTCCAAATAGAGAAGCTGCTGTTAAACATGTAAATATATTAAAAAAGAATGTTCCTAAAGAAGGACAAATAAGATTGTTGTTGGTTACAGAAAAACAATATTCTAAAATAGAAATTATTGTTGGAGGGGTCTCTAATCAAGAAAAAACAGTAAATGCAGATTCTTTTATAAAATTATGAATCTATTAACAGTAAAAAAAGGAAATAAAAGATATGACTTACAAATAAATAATATAAAATATTGTATAGGAAATGATTTTGAAGAAAAATATAATTTTGTAAATATTTTAAAAGAAGTATTTTTATTATCTAAAGAAAGCGAATATTCGATAAATAATAGTGGACAAGCACAAGTTTTGATAAATGATAAAGAAATAAAAGTAAAAGAAATAAGTTTCTATCAAATAAACCATCATTATTCAATCACAAATGATCTAAAACTAACAGCACATTCTCTAATTGCTAGATATATAGAATTACTTATAACACAAGATGATAACATAGACACAATCAATACAATAAATCTTCTATTAGAATCTTTTACAAACGAATTAGATAATGAATTAATATATCCAAAATTTATAACATATACACCTAAACAATTTTTAAAAATATTATTACCAATATTTTTAAAAGAAGAAGATCAAGCAAATGAATATGATCTATCATACGATGAAATCATTTTATTTCAACTTAAAATGATAGATTATATATCTAAACATCAAACAACTAAAATAATTTGTCTCATAGAATTACCATATCTATCTAAAGAAATAAATGACTATCTCATAAATATGAAAAATTGCTTTATTGTTGTTATGTTTTATAAAACAGACAGTGTTTTAAATATAAAAGATACTTATGTATTTGATAATTTAATATTAGATTTAAATAATGATGAACAAATATATAATATCTATTTAAATAAAGGTGTATGTACACTACAGGAGGCAAAAGAAATGATAATAAATAATATAAAAACTAAACTTGATATATCTATAACTTTATAAAATATTCGATATTTTATTATTTTTAAATATATGGTAACATGTATTTGAGGTTTTGTTACCATATGATTTTTTGCTAGAATAAGACTATCTCGTCTTTATGATCTACATAATATTGGTTTTGTTACCATATGATTTTTTGCTAGAATAAGACCCACGAGCGTCTAACTCATAAAGTTGTTGAGTTTTGTTACCATATGATTTTTTGCTAGAATAAGACATTACATGAGCGATGATCCTAATAAGTATGGTTTTGTTACCATATGATTTTTTGCTAGAATAAGACGGACATTGGTTAAAGTAGTGTGGCTCTTCTGTTTTGTTACCATATGATTTTTTGCTAGAATAAGACAATAACCATCACTACACTCAATAGTTTCAAGTTTTGTTACCATATGATTTTTTGCTAGAATAAGACGTTCTTCCACTCCATCAGTATAAACTTCATGTTTTGTTACCATATGATTTTTTGCTAGAATAAGACAAGCCCAAATTGGAACGCGTGTAACGGATGGTTTTGTTACCATATGATTTTTTGCTAGAATAAGACCTAAAGAATTTTTGATCCTTTTTGGTACTTGTTTTGTTACCATATGATTTTTTGCTAGAATAAGACCAAAATCTCCAAGACCCAGTTCTTGTTCCTGTTTTGTTACCATATGATTTTTTGCTAGAATAAGACGGACACTCATCTTTGATAC